>SKQI01000255.1 GCA_007119095.1 Wenzhouxiangella sp.
AACACGGTGATCGTGGTTGAGCACGATGAGGACGCCATCCGCTCTGCCGATCATGTCGTTGATATCGGCCCCGGACCCGGCGTGCACGGTGGTCAGATTGTTTACAGCGGAAGCCCCAAGGGCCTGATCGGCTGCGACAAGTCGCTGACCGGCGATTACCTGTCCGGGCGCAAGAGCATCGCGATCCCCGAGCAACGGCATAAACCGGACAAGAAGCGGACCTTCAAGCTGGAAGGCGCCAGCGGCAATAATCTGAATAACGTGGACCTGGCTATCCCGGCCGGCCTGTTCGTCTGCGTCACCGGCGTTTCCGGTTCCGGCAAGTCCACCCTGATCAACGACACCGTCTACCGCCTGCTGGCGCGCGAGCTGAACGGCGCATCGGAGAATCCGGCGCCATTCCAGCGCTACAGCGGCCTGGAGCTGTTTGACAAGGTGGTAGACATCGACCAGAGCCCGATCGGCCGAACGCCGCGCTCCAACCCGGCCACTTACACTGGCCTGTTCACGCCGATTCGCGAGCTGTTTGCCGGCACCCAGGAGGCGCGCTCGCGCGGCTACAAGCCGGGCCGGTTCTCGTTCAACGTCAAGGGCGGGCGCTGCGAGGCCTGCCAGGGCGATGGCATGATTCGGGTCGAGATGCACTTCCTGCCCGACATCTTCGTACCCTGCGATGTCTGCCACGGCAAGCGCTACAACCGCGAAACGCTGACCGTGACCTACAAGGGCAAGAACATCCACGAAGTGCTGGAGATGACCGTGGAAGACGCGCTCGAATTCTTCGAACCCGTCCCGGCCGTGGCCCGCAAGCTGCAGACCATGATGGATGTGGGCCTGAGCTACATCCAGCTTGGCCAGAGCGCGACCACGCTGTCCGGCGGCGAAGCCCAGCGCATCAAGCTGTCACGGGAGCTATCCAAGCGCGACACCGGCAACACCCTCTACATTCTCGACGAGCCCACCACCGGCCTGCATTTCCACGACATCAAGCACCTGTTGGCCGTGTTGCATCGCCTTCGCGACGAAGGCAATACGGTCGTGGTCATCGAACACAACCTGGATGTGATCAAGACGGCTGACTGGATTGTCGACCTCGGCCCCGAAGGCGGCGACGGCGGCGGCCAGATCATTGCCACCGGCACACCGGAAGACGTAGCCCGGACGGACGGGTCGTGGACCGGGCAGTATCTGGCGTCAATGCTGGGCGTCCGGAAGCGGGGGCGGAAGCGGGCTTGAAGCCCGCCGCAGGCGCGCGGGGATAGGGCAGATGGGAGAGGAAAGAGGAGGTTTGTAGCCTTGAACCTTGCGCCTTGATCCTTGATCCTTGATCCTTGATCCTTGATCTTTGGTCCTTCCGACTCAGCTCCAGGGCCCGGCAAGGCGCGCGCCGGTGATGGCGATGCAGCCGGGGAGCATAACCTCGATGCGGTTTCGCGAGCCCATCAGGGCGCAGAGGCCGCGTCGAGCCAGGGCGTCAACAGCAGCTTCGCTCAAGACCACTTCAACCGGCGGCTGCAGGACCTTTTCGCCATCCTGATTGTGACTGAAGCTGGGCAGGTCT
Source organism: Wenzhouxiangella sp. (assembly GCA_007119095.1). Classification (GTDB taxonomy): domain Bacteria; phylum Pseudomonadota; class Gammaproteobacteria; order Xanthomonadales; family Wenzhouxiangellaceae; genus Wenzhouxiangella. The sequence goes on from SKQI01000255.1 coordinate 1,562, forward strand.
TCCAGCCAGCGACCGGCGCCGGGGTCCATTTCGAGCTCATGTTCTAGGAAGGCCTGCCCCAGAGTTGCGGCCAAGCCGAAAGCACCGGACATCCAGGATAGATCGCCTGCGGCCTGGGGCGATTCTTCAAAGGGAAAACTATCGATGGCGTCCGTCGCCCGGCCGTATGGAATGCGGGCCAGCAAGCTTGGCACGACCAGGGCCACATGCGGTGCCACCGAGCTGCTGCGCAGGCTCTGCCAGCGCGATGCCAGGCCACCACTCAGCGCCTCGTAGCGGCTGGACTCGGCCAGCATTGTGGTGGATTCGGCACCGGCCAGTGCCGGGCTGGCAGCGGCCAGCAGACTGCCGCCGGCAATGCCGGCCATGGTCGCCATGGCCGCCAGATGGCGCAGGCTGTCATCACTGCCCACACTGGCGTCTACCCAGACCAGAACCTGCCCTTTCGCCGCTGCCTGGTCAGCAAACAACTGTCTGAATAGTCCGCTCTCGCCCAGCTCACTGCCGGCAGCATCAAGGTCCGCCGCCAGCTCGTCTCCATCAACCTGCAGCAGGCGCAGTTCGATATCGGTACCAATCAGCTGCGAGATCAGCCACCAAAGCCCGCGCCAGCGAGCTTCCAGACCCTGGAAGTCCGGCTCGGCCAGGATGGCCCGCAAGCGCTGGGCCATTTCTGCCGAGATCGCATCTCGAAATGGTCGGGCTGCAGCAGAGTCCACCACGTGAGGACCGACCACATCGGCGAGAAACTGGCTGAGTCTGCTGGATTCGCTGCCCTGCCCTGCCTGCTCTACCCGACCGCCCAGCAGGCGCTCAAGATCCGAGGTATCGTCGCTGGCAGGCGTCGGTTCAGGTTCACGGCCGGGCGCATCTCCAGCCAGACCCTGCTGGCGAAGCTTGTCGATCAACTCCGGTGCACGGTTGGGGTCGTCCAGATCGCGATAGATGGCAAGCAGCTCGCGCAAAGCGGGCAGGCGGCGGCACAAACTGTCAGGATGAAAGTCGTCAAGACTCGAAAAGTCCAGAGCGTGCCCGCTGGCCAGCTTTGCCCGGGGCACCATCGTCGCCATGACCTCCTCAAACTGGTCTATGTCGATTCTCGGCATGGGCCGCTCACCCAGAGCGCGCTGGGTAATGGCATTGTCGCTTGACTGACCAATCCAGTTGCCGATCAACACCATGCGCAGACTGGCCCGATCCAGGCGCTTTGCGGCCCCGCTCGCGTTCCCAAGACTGAATTCGGCACTGATCGGCATGGTTGACGGACCACTGGTTCCCGCCAACATTGTGGACCGATCAGCGGATCAGGTCAAAGCGTGATCCGCCCATCGTCTTTGTCGGGCGCCGGCGGCTTGTCGCCATGCCTGCCAACGTAGATGTGCAGCGCAATCCAATCGTACAAAAAGTGCACCAGAATCACGACCAACAAGTTTCCGGTCCAGAGATACAGCAGGCCGAGGTAAAGACCGACCAGGGTAGCCAGTAGAAAATAGGCCCGAGACATGGCGTGGACCAGGCCAAACAGTAGCGAGGCAGCCACCAGGCCAAAGCCAGGACCGATCCAGTCGCCCAGCCCGGCTTGGATAACACCGCGAAATAACAGCTCCTCGCCAATGCCAGCCGCCAGGGCGACCAGCATCAGCATCCACCAGCGCGCTCCGGCAAACATGGGCACAACAATGTCGCGCATGAAACGTTGCAACTCATCAATCCACTGGGCCCTAAGCAGGCTGAGTGCAGCCAGCCCCAACAGCATCGGCAACGTCGCCACGACCCCAAGCAGCCATTGCGGTAAAGACAGGTCAAACTGCTGCCATGGCTGCAATCCGAAAATAAGCGCCAGGACAAGGGCAACCACGCCCAGCCCCAGCTCAAACGCCAGGATGTAAGAGATTCTGCGCGGCATTGAAGATAACTATAGTTTTGCTCGCAATTCTACACGGCCACAGCCCTCTTCCCCCCTTCCACTCTCCCCCACTTCCCCTTTATCATGGCCCCGAACACGCTCGCCTTGCACCCATGGCCACCTTCACCATCGAACTATCCGCCCGCTGGGGCGATCTGGACGCCTTCAATCACGTCAGCAATGTGACCTTCCTGCGCTATCTGGAAGAGTGTCGCGCGCGCTGGATGGACACCGTGCCCAGCCACTGGCAGGACGGCCAGAGCGGGCCGGTGGTGGCGAACATCAACATCAATTACCGAGCACCCGTGCTATGGCCGGCGCAGCTGACCGTCAGCCTGAAACCGCTGTCACCTGGTCGCTCCAGCATCAAGATCGAACACGAGATCCGCTCCCTGCCACGCAAGGAAGGCGAACCAGGCACGCTTCACGCTGATGCCACCGTTACCCTGGTGTGGATAGACAAGAAAAGCGGCGAGTCAGTGCCCCTGCCGGTCAGCATCCGCCAGCTTGCCGAGTGAGGCTTTTGTGTTCTCGCCAAGTCGCAAAGGCGCAGAGAAAACAAAACAAATGAATGCAGGGCTTGAGAATGCCGGGGCACTCCGAAAAATTTTCAAAACTGACTTGAATTTCGTTGCGCCTTCGCGCCTTGGCGTGAACGATAACGCCACGCTTTCCCGCTGCGTCTCGCCCCCGTTGCATGAACGCAAAACTCTGACCAATCAGCCTGTCGCGTCGAGGTAGTGAAGACCGAGGCGCACAACACCCTGATCGACCGGGCGGATCCAGCGCACCTCGGCACGTACAATACCCAGGCGAGCTACCTTGACCAGGCAATGGTCCCCGCCGTCCAGCTTGCCCTCCAGAAGACGTTCGAGCACGACCAGACCACAACCGGCATGTGATTCCTCCATGACCAGCCCGGCGATTTCGGGCTCGAACTCATCTTCGCTCAGCGGCGCATCGCTGCACTGGATAAGGGCAATTTCCCACTCGGGCGGCGGGAACCGCAAGTGCTTACGTTGCTCGGTGCGGTGTTCGCTCATGACTATACTCCCTGCCAGCCAGGACAGCCGGAGCAAAGCGCGTCTCCGGCGACAACATACAGGACCGGACTGCGGCCACCTATATCAGTCGGACCCCGGCGCCTGTCATTGCCAGAGAATATCGAAGACGGACCCGCTTGGCAATTCAGCCGGCTTTTTTCAACCGTTCGACCAAGGCCTTGAGCGTTGCCTGAGTAGCGGGATCAAACCAGCCTAGGACAAAGGCATCAAGATCCAGCGCCTCGGGATCGTCGAACAGGCTTGCAAGATCGGCACGACAAAGCTTGCGCGTGGCCAGCATCGCGTGCGCGGGCTTGGCCAGGAGCTGACGACTCCAGGCCAGGGCCTGCTCGACCACCTGGTCAGGTGCTGCAAGCTCATCGACCAGGCCGATAGCCAACGCCTCTTCGACCGGGATCATCTGCCCGGCGACCAGGTGGCGCTCTGCCGGGTAGGTACCGATCAGCCGCACCAGCGCCTGGTGAATGATCGGTGGGACCACCAGGCCGACCTGAACTTCGTTCAGACCGAGGCGGAAATCGCCCTGGGCCTGGACGCGATAGTCGGCAAACAGCGCCAGAACAGTTCCACCAGCCGGGCTGTGACCAGTCAGGGCTGCCACCACAGGAATCGGTGAAGACGCCAGGCGAGCCAGAAGACCGAAAAAGGACCCCCAGAAATTCCGCATGCCCGCCTCGTCAAGGGTCAACAGCTCTGGGACATCAAGACCGGCTGAAAACAGGCCAGGGCGTCCGGAAAGCACCAGCGCCCGGGCGCCGACCGATTCGGCCTGGTCCATGGCGGCCATCAAAGCCGTCACCAGGTCAGGGTTGATGGCATTGACCGGCGGACGGTCCAGGCAAAGCTCGACAATATCGTCAGCGTGCTGTTTTCTGGTAATCATGTGTATTGGAAACGGAATGTTGGTGGCAAATCATGAAAGCATGATAACGGGTTTGAATCGGCGCATCGACAACCCGAACGGCAGCGTATGGTTTAATCTGCCCTAATCTCAACGAGGCGTAACAAAGATGCTCAGAACGCTGATCCCGTTGTCGCTGGCCCTGCTGTTGATCGCACCCGCGCTGGCAGAGAAGGATGCCCTTCGATTCACAGATGCATGGACTCCCGAGGCGCCACCAGGTCGAATGATGGCAGGCTTCATGGAGATCCACAATACAGGGTCTGAACCAGTTGCCATTGTTGATGCCAGGGCCGACGGCTTTGGCCACGTCGAGTTGCACAATACCACCATGGAAGATGGTGTCATGCGGATGCGCCGGATAGATGCACTGACCATAGAGCCTGGCCAGACCCTGATGCTGGAACCCGGCGGATTGCACGTCATGCTGATCGAGCCCCAGCGATCTTTTCGGGATGGCGACCAGATAGCCTTGGTACTGATCGATGACGATGGCCGGGAGTATTCGCTGTCCTCCGAGGTGCGCCCGCGTCGTCGCTGAGCAGTCAGCCGCTCAAATCGGTCAGATCGTATGATGGAGTCTGGATGATCGAGCCGAATGGGCATGTTTGAGGGAGAACCCAACACCACGGCCCTGCTGCTGATCGCAGCCGGGCTGCTTCTGATCTTCAGCGTGCTGTTCAGCCGGCCGTCTGAAAAAATTGGTATTCCGGTGGTACTGGTTTTCCTGCTGATCGGCCTGCTGGTCGGCGCCTACGTACCGGAACACTTCGTCGACTTTGACCTGGCCTTTCGCATTGGCACGGTAGGGCTGGTTCTGATCCTGTTCGACGGTGGACTGAATACACCTTTTCGTCAGGTCCGACAGTTCCTGGCACCGGCATCGATACTCGCCACTCTGGCCGTTGCAGGCACCGCCATGATTGTCGCGGCCGCGGCCTGGCTGCTGGGTCTCGGCTGGATGGAAGCCCTGCTGCTGGGTGCCATCGTGTCCTCGACTGATGCAGCCGCCGTTTTTTCATCGCTCAGAGGCTCGGGCGTGCAACTCAGGCGGCGGGTGGGCGCAACCCTGGAGCTGGAATCCGGCCTCAATGACCCGATGGCCGTCATTCTCACCCTTACGCTGACGGCCACCTTGCTGGGCACCGAATCTTTCGCTCTGCTTCCATTTCTGGGAGATGTCCTGCTCCAGTTGGTCATCGGCGTCGGCCTTGGCCTGGCCATCGGCTGGCTGGGCACGCAGCTACTGGCCAGAATCCGAGTGCCCGCCGCCGGGCTTTATCCCGCCCTGACGCTCGCTTTGGCCCTGCTAGCTTTTGGTGTGCCAACGATTTTCATGGGCTCCGGCTTCCTTGCTGTGTATATCGCCGCGCTGATGCTGGGCAACCAGCGCCTGCCCTACCGATCCGGAATCCTGCGCGTCCATGACGCGATGGCCTGGCTTGCCCAGATTTCGATGTTCCTGGTCCTGGGGCTTCTGGCGGTACCTGAACTGCTGACCGCCGCCGGCTGGCGCGGCCTGGTTCTAGCCCTGGTCCTGGCCCTGATCGCACGGCCTGTGATGGTGTTGTTGTGTCTGCTGCCCTTCGGCTACAGCTCGCGCGAGTCAGCATTCATTTCCTGGGTCGGCTTGCGCGGTGCCGTGCCCATTTTGCTGGCCACCTTCCCGGTACTGGCCGGCGTGCCCAACGCCAGCGAACTGTTCCATCTCGTGTTTTTCATTGTCGTCATCAATGCCATCATTCCAGGCGCCACCATACGCTGGGCCGTTCGCCTGTTTCGAGTGGAGCGCGCCGGGCTGGAGCGCCCGACACCGGTATTGGAAATCAATGCCATCGATTCGCTGCCAGTGCAGATCATCTCCTTCCGGCTGGACCCGGCAGCCATGGTCACCGGCAACCGGGCCGGCGTGCTGCCTTTGCCGGAGGGTGCCGATATTTTGCTACTGGTGCGCGATCATCTGGCCTTGCCGGTCAAGCCGGAAACCGTACTTCTGGCTGGAGACCATGTTCATGTCATGGTCCGCCCGGAGCACAAACGGGCAGTGGAGCTGATGTTCGGGCTTCGGGAAGAGGACTAGTGGGCCATCAAGGCCAATTCCCTCAGAATGGCTGCAGTCGCACCCCAGATTGGGCGGTGGTCCGAACAGAGTGACCAGGCCTCGAAAACCTCCCCGCCGCGCTCAATCCGGTGCGATCGATAGCTGGCCAGGTTCAGCACCCTGGACAACGGTATGCTGAAGGCTTCACTGACCTCATCAGGGTTGGGCTGCAACTGGACCGATTCGGGAAATACCGCAACAACAGGGACAATGCGATAGGCGGTAATGGTGTCGCAGCGCGTCGACAAACCCAGCGGTCTGACCTGTGCCGGATCAAGGCCGATCTCTTCGGCAGCTTCACGCAGAGCTACAGCTACGGGTGACGTTTCTCCAGCATCCGGGCTGCCACCAGGCAACGACACCTGTCCGGCGTGATGAGGGAGATGCCGGCTGCGAACCGTCAGCACTACGCCATGCTCGCCATCCAGGCGGATGGGCACGAGCACAGCAGCCGGCGCGGGGTTCCAGTCGTGCTTCTTTGGTCGATAGCCAACGATCGGAAGCTGCTCCGGGTCGCTGTCCAGCGGATGCAGGGATGCTGCAAGGCGCAGCAGCCCCGCGTTTGCGTCAACCATCGTCAAAAAGTTGCTGGGCTCTCGACGGCAGCTCTGAAATGATCTGCCGTCTCTGTTCTGACGAGTAGGAAAGCCACGAGGCAATTTCCTGCCGGCTTCGAAAGCAACCGATACAAAGGTCATCGGAACCCAGCGTGCAGGTTCCGATGCATGGCGACTCGATCGCGTTCAAGGGCTCGGCCGCGTCGGCCATCTGGTCAGCCCCCGGGAACTGGTGCCCCGCCTTCGAAACCTTCCGGCTCGCCGATCTTGACCAGGCGAATATCGAACTGCAGCGCCTCATTCGGACCGATCATCGGCGGGTCACCGCGAACACCAAAGGCCAGCTCAGGCGGCAGAAACACCTGCCACATGGCGCCTTCGCGCATCAGCGGCAACACTTCCTGCCAGCCCTCAATGACCGAGTTGACCTGGAAAACAGCGGGCACGCCACGACGGAAGGAGCTGTCAAACTCCCGACCATCAATCTTCGAGCCGCGGTAGTGCACCGTGACGGTATCACTCAGATTGGGACGGGAGCCGTCACCTTCTTCGATAATTCGATATTGAACACCGCTGGGCAAGGCAACAATACCGGTCTTGCCGCGATTGTCATTGAGGAATTGTTCAGCTCGCCCCTGGTTTTCTTCCGCCAGGCGCTGGAAAGCTTCCATACGTTCCTGACGAATCTTCTCCTGCAGAGCCATCATCAGCTGGCGCATCTCAGCGACTTCGAGCTGCGGCTCTCGCTCGTTGAAGGCATCGCGCACCGCCTGGAAGACCGACTCAAGGTCAAGATCGATGTCGTAGCTGCGCAATTCGGCACCGAACTCGTAGCCGATTGAGTAACCAAGCTTGCCCGCCTCGGACTCCAGATCCTGGGCCTTGACCGATGTGACCATGACCGCGGCCAGTGCCGCAGACCAAACTACCTTGTACATGCTGCCTCCGTTAGGGATGCGATTATTGATACGACAAACCCGCTAGTTTACCTGACCACCTGACAGCTGGCCACGCCTAAGGCATGGGCAGAGCCAACTTTCATGACTTTGTCATTCAAGGGTTCAGCGCAAGACTTGTGCACGAATTGACCGGCAAATGCCCGTCGGGTTCAGGCGGCGGGCCAGATTCAACGACATCAAAAGCCAGCCAATAGGTGGCTTTAAATACCATTTTTCTGGTTATTTTTACCCCTATTGCGCCACAAATAAATATAAAGCATTGTTTTTAATATTTTTTATTTTTGGCTCATAAATTGCATCATCAGGGCAACTTCAACCGAACCACCAGGAGCAATGACAATGGGTATTTTTTCCCGCATGGGCGACATCATCAACGCCAATCTGAACGCAGCTCTGGAAAAAGCCGAAGACCCCGAGAAAATGATTCGGCTGATGATCCAGGAGATGGAAGACACGCTGGTCGAGGTTAGATCAGCCACGGCCAAGTGCATTGCCGAAAAGAAGGAACGCAGCCGGCTGCTCAAGCGCTTGGAAGAGCAGCAGATCGACTGGCAGCGCAAGGCCGAGATGGCCCTGGAGAAGAATCGGGAAGACCTGGCCCGGGCGGCCCTGTCAGAAAAGACAGCGCTGACCGACCGCATCGGCTACCTGCGCGAAGAACTGGAGCAATACGAAGAGCAGTTGGCCAAGTACGACAGCGATATCGGCAAACTGCAAGCCAAACTGACCGATGCCCGCAATCGCCAGCGCGCCCTGGTAATGCGCCACCGCTCGGCCAGCCACCAGCTGAAGACGCGCAAGCACATCTACAACGACAAGATCGACGAGATGCTGCAGCGCTTCGACAGCGCCGAACAGCGCATCGAGCACATCGAGTCGGAAGCCGAGGCGCTGGAAATGGGCCGCAAGGGCCAGTCGCTGGAAGCCGAGTTCAGCAAGCTCGAACGCGATGAACGGGTCGAGGCTGAACTGGAGGCACTGAAGTCAAAGAAGAAGGACGCATGAGATGTTTTACGACCCATTTTCCGTTGCCAGCGTATTCGCACCCATGGGTCTGATATTCGTGCTGCTGGTCTTGTTCCTGGTGATCGTGGCGCCGATCTGGCTGATCCTGCACTACGCCACCCGGAACTCGGCCAGCCGCCGAATCAGCAGCAAGGACGAAGCCATGCTGGAAGAGCTGCATGAGATGGCCCGCAAGATGGAAGATCGCATGCATACCCTGGAGCGCATCATCGATGCCGACCACCCGAACTGGAGAAGCCGTCAATGAATGCACGACACGTTGAAAACCCCAACCGCAGCCGCCTGTACCGCGACAAGGATCGGGCTCTGCTGGCCGGTGTATGCGCCGGGATAGCGGACTGGACCGGTTTCAACCTGACCGCCCTGAGAATCATCGTTGTGCTGCTGACCCTGCCCTTCACCGCGGTGATGATCATCGGCTATCTGGCCCTGTGGATTCTGATCCCGAAACGCCCTCGGGCGCTGTATCGGGACCCGGACGAGCAGGCCTTCTGGCAGGAAGTGCGCCGCTCACCGCGCGACTCGGTCGGCCAGCTCAACCGCCGTTTCCGCGATCTGGACGGCCGACTGCAGCGCATGGAGGCTTGGATAACATCCAGCGAGTATCGCATCGACCGGGAGCTACGCGACTGACATTGGCGTCGCTTGAGGGAGCCTAACCATGCAGATCCTGACTGGAGTTATCGCGCTGGTCATCATGATTCCGGCCGGCCTGGCCGGAATCACCGCCGCAGTGCGGGGAATGCCGGCACCCACTGAAGAGCTTTTCGCTACATTGAACCAGCTTTGGGCAGCCAGCCATGCGCTGGCACCCTGGAGCCAGTCGCTTGGCTGCGCCCTGTTCGGGCTGGCCCTGCTTTCTGCCTCGGCCTGGATTGCCTGGCGTGGTTTACAATCTGCGCTGAATTCGCAACCCAAAGCCTGAAAACCATGTCTTTTGAAAATCTGGCCGTGGTCACCCGCGGCGGCATCCACACCATCACCATCAAGCGCCCCGCCAAACTCAATGCGCTCAATCGACAGACCCTCCAGGAGCTGTACGGCGCCATCATTGATGCCAGCGGCGACGACAAGGTCAGGGTTATCGTAATCACGGGTTACGGCGACAAAGCCTTCGTTGCCGGGGCAGACATCGGTGAAATCCGCGACCAGAGCCCGGTTGAGGCACGCAGTTTTTCCCAGTTCGGCCAGAACCTGATGAGCATGATCCAGAGCCTGGACAAGCCCGTCATCGCCGCGATCAACGGCTTCGCCTTGGGCGGCGGTATGGAATTGGCCCTGGCATGCCACTTGCGCATCGCCAGCGACACGGCCCGCCTTGGACTACCGGAAATCAAGCTTGGCATCATGCCGGGATTTGGCGGTACCCAGCGTCTACTGCGCCTGGTCGGCACCACGCTGGCGCTGGAAATGACGCTGAGCGGCGAACCGATCACAGCCCAGCGCGCCCATCAACTGGGCCTGGTCAACCAGGTCGTTGCAGCCGACGAGCTCGAAGCAGCCATTTCCAGCATGGCAAAACCGCTGGTCAAGGCCGCCCCCGAAGCCGTGCGCGGCATTTTGCAGGCCATCATGCAGGGTGCGGACATCAACCTCGAAGCCGGCCTGGCGCTGGAAACGGCTCGCTTTGCCTTGTGCTGCGCTACCGAAGACATGAAGGAAGGCACCAGCGCGTTCCTGGAAAAAAGAACAGCCGAATTCAAGGGTCGTTGACGACCAACCCCTTGAATCAATCAGAAGGCGGGCGTCAGCTCGCCGGCTTCGACGCGGATATCAAGCCGATTCTCCGGCGGCGGCAGCGGGCAGGTGGTGAATTCTGTGAAGGCACAGGGCGGGTTGTACGCCTTGTTGAAATCCAGAATGACGGTGTCAGCACCAGGCTGAGGCTTGGCGGCATAAAGAAATCGACCCAGGCCATAAGTCTCTCGCCCTGAGGTCCGGTCGGCAAAGATGAACCAGAGCTGGTCGCCGGCATCTACAGCTTCCAGACCGAAGCTGCGACCATCGCGTTCAAACTCGGCCAAGCCCGGATTGGGCTCGTTGATCAACTCGCCCAGGACATTGGCGATCAGCAATGTCCGCTCAGCCGGGTGCTCGATCCAACGCGCTTCGATTCTCCAGCCGGTGTCGACCGGAAAGTATCCCAGCCCGGTAAATCCGGTCAGAACGGGACTGGCGCTGTCTCGCACTCTCAGTGCCAGACCATCGCCGCGTTGGAGCAGCTGCATCTGCACAGAGCCTGATTCAATCAGCGTCGCCGGGCGATCATCATCGGCCGTGTACAGCTCGGCCTCATCAACAAGGCGACCATCAACTCGAACGTTGGCGCCTGCCGCCGTCGCAAACCAGGCCTGATCGCCCACCACCTGCAGCGAACCCCAGTGACGGGGCCCAGCGGTCACGATGATCTCATTGTCATCGCCACTACCCACTCGATATTCACCATCGGCCAGAAACTCCAGACCAACCAGGCTTAGCCAGCCGTAGGGTTCACTCAGCCGTTCGTGACGGCGCTGGCGCCATTCCAGCACATCAACCTCATGGGGTGTCAGGAAGGGATCATCCAGGTTCGGAGGGCGGGTCGGGCGGTCAGCAGCACAACCGGCCAGACCGAACTGAAGGCCGGCAACAAGCAGGATCAGGCCGGCGTTACGCGCGACCGTAGATATCTTCCAGTCTTTCGATGTCATCTTCGCCGAAATAATGTCCGGTCTGGACTTCAATGATATGCACATCATCCTCGCCCCTGTTTTCAAGTCGATGAAGGCTGCCAGCGGGAATCTGCACGGTCTGGTTGGCGCCCAGCTCAAACTCGTCATCGCCAACCCTGACCGTTGCCCGGCCCGAGACGACCGTCCAGTGCTCGCTGCGGTGCTTGTGACGCTGCAGCGACAGCACGCCACCGGGACGCACCACCAGCCGCTTGACCTTGCAGTCAGCGGCGTCCTCCAGCACGGTGTAGCTGCCCCACGGCCGATGAACCGTGCGGTGATAGACCGCAGACTCATGCTCCTGGCGAGTCAGCTCGTCCACCACTGACTTCACTTCCTGGGCACGGTCTCGACTGGCCACCAGAACGGCATCACCCGTATCGACGATAACCAGGTTTTCCACGCCAACCGCGGCGATGAGTCGCTGCTCTCCCTGGACAAAGGTATTGCGCGTGTCCACCAGCACGCCTTCTCCCTGCACTCGATTACCGAGCGCATCGGTTTCGTACAGTTCGCTGATCGCCTGCCAGGAGCCAATATCGCTCCAGCCGCAAGCCACAGGCACCACGGCACGTCGACTGGCTTTTTCCATCACCGCGAAATCGATTGACTCAGCGCGGATGCGGGCAAAGGATTCAGGATCGAGCTCCATCGGCTCGGCATCGCGCTGGCTCGCCTCCCAGCAGCGCTGTACGGCAGTGGCAATATCCGGAGCCAGCTCGGCCATGGCGGCCAGGACCGCGCTGGCCTTGAAGCAGAACATGCCCCCGTTCCAAAGGTACTGACCGGATTCATAGTAACGACGGGCGGTATCTGGATCCGGCTTCTCGACAAAAGCCTCAATCACTTTGCTGGCGGGGCCGTTGGCGTTGCCGGCACGAATATAGCCAAAGCCCGTTTCGGCATGGGTAGGCGTAATACCGAGACAGGTCAGCCAGTTATCTGCAGCCAGTTCGGCCGCGGCCGAGACGGCTTTTTCGAAGGCGTCCATGTCGCGAACCAGGTGATCGGCCGGCAGCACCAGCATCAACGCCTCGGGACCATGATGATGCGCAACCCAGTGCGCGGCAGCGGCGATGGCCGGTGCCGTGTTGCGCCCGCCGGGCTCAAGGACGAAGTGATGTTGACCTCCGCCGCCAACGCCCTGGTACAGATCCCGGGTGAGGAAATAATAGTCGCGGCCAGTGACCGTGAGCGTTTCAGAGGCGCTGGCGACGCGCATGGCCCGACTGATAGTCGATTCGGCCAGCGTCAGGCCGTTGGCCAGACGCATGAAAGGCTTCGGATGGGCCCGGCGCGAAACCGGCCACAGCCGGGTGCCGGCCCCGCCTGAAAGAATGACGGGGATCAGCACGGCAGCCTTCCCCATTGCGACAAGCAGGCGGCCAGCGATGTTTCAATATCCATCAGCTTATCTCCAGTCCATTGTTCGTAACGCTGGCAGTCCAATACCGACCAGGCGGGGCGCGCGGCCTTCTGCGGCCATTCGGCGGAGGCAATCGGCTCGACCATAACCTCACGGCCAATTACGCCGTCGGCTACGGCCCCGGCTACGGCCAGCGTCGCAAACTCATGCCAGCTCATCGCACCTCGTCCCGCAATATGGACCGGGACTGGCCGCTGCAGTTCAGCGCCGTGGCGTTGCAGCAGCAACCAGCTGGCACGTGCCAGGTCACCGGCCCAGGTAGGCGATCCCACCTGATCGCTGACCACCCGCAGGTCCTGACCCTGGGAGGCTCGCGCCAATATCGCCGTCAGAAAGTTTCCTGGCAAAGCGCTATACACCCAGGCCGTTCGAACCAGGTAAGCGCGCGCGCCCGAGGCCATCACCGCTTGCTCCCCGGCCAGTTTACTGCGACCGTAAACGCTGGCAGGTCCGGTCGGATCGTTTTCGCGCCAGGCTCGGCCAGGTCGACCGCTGAAAACATAGTCCGTTGAGTAGGTTAGCAATATCGCGTCATGATCGCTACACCAGTCAGCCAGCAGCGCGGGCAGATCTCGATTGAGCCGGAAGGCCAGGTCGGGAGCATCCTCTGCACCATCAACTGCCGTCCAGGCTGCGGCGTTGACGATCACGTCCGGCCGGACCTGATCGAGCATGTCGCGCACCGCCTCACTATCCAGCAGATCGCATGGCAGGTCACCCGCTTTGCGGGCCGAACCAATCAGCTCGACGTCAGCCGGAGCACAACTGCGCAAGTGCTGCCCAAGCTGTCCAGCAGACCCCGTCAGCAGCACGCTCATTTGGGCAGTTGATCCGCCGTATAACTGGCCAGTAACGGTGCTGCCGCATCTTTTGCCGACAAATCCGGTTCGTCGATCGGCCAGTCAACACCAATTTGTGGATCGTTCCAGGCAATCGCCCGATCGAATTCTGCCCGGTAAGGGCGCGTGCAAAGGTAGTGGAAACTAGCCTGATCGCTCAACACCAGAAAGCCGTGGGCGAAACCTTCCGGAACCCAGAGCTGACGATGGCTGCGATCATCGAGTTCGACTGCAGTCCACTGACCAAAAAACGGCGATGCCGGTCGAATATCGACCGCAACGTCAAGCACGCGGCCACTGGAGACCCAGACCAGTTTGCCCTGAGGCTCCGGCCATTGGAAGTGCAGTCCACGCAGTACACCACGCCGCGAACTCGACGCATTGGCCTGCACAAAACCAGCATCGATGCCTTGCTCCCGGTAGCGCCCTTCCCGCCAGGTTTCCAGGAACCAGCCGCGTTCATCTCCAAACACCCTCGGTTCGACAAGTTTCACCCCGGGCAGGTCAGTGTCACTGACGTTCATGGGCCAAACCGACTGTGAGCAACCATGCGCAAATAGTCGCCATAGCCGCTGGATACCAGCGGCTCGGCCAGGCTAAGCAATTGATTCCGATCGATCCAGCCCTGGCGAAAAGCAATCTCTTCCGGGCAGGCAACGCGCAGGCCCTGGCGAGCTTCCAGTGTTTCGATATAACTGGCCGCCTGCTGCAGTGACGCATGGGTGCCTGTATCCAGCCAGGCGTAACCCCGACCCATGGTCTCCACGGTCAGATCACCGGCCTCCAGATAGCAGCGATTGAGGTCGGTAATCTCCAGTTCGCCACGGGCCGAAGGAGCCAGGCTTGCGGCGTAGTCACAGGCCCGCTCATCGTAGAAATACAGGCCGGTCACAGCATAGTTGGAGCGCGGCTGAACGGGTTTTTCCTCCAGCGAAAGCACCTGGCCTGCAGCATCCATCTCCACCACCCCGTAGCGCTCCGGATCACTGACCCAGTAGCCGAATACGGTTGCCCCTTCTCTCCTGGCTGCCGCTTTGGCCAGCAGGTCACGCATACCACCGCCGTGGAAAATGTTATCCCCGAGAATCAGGCAGGACGGCTGACCGCCGACGAAATCTCGGCCGATGATGAAAGCATCGGCCAGCCCGCGAGGGTGAGATTGTTCGGCGTAAGACAGATCTATACCCCACTGACTGCCGTCGTCAAGCAGGTGTCGGAACAGGGCCTGCTCGTGTGGCGTTGTGATCAGCAAAATCTCGCGAATACCCGCCTGCATCAAGGTGCTCAAGGGGTAGTAAATCATCGGCTTGTCGTAGACCGGGAGCAGCTGCTTGCTGATCACCTGCGTCAATGGGTACAAACGCGTGCCGGCGCCGCCGGCCAGAATAATTCCCTTGCGATTCACATTCGCTCCCGAAAAGAAATGATTGGCATGACTCAGTCTCGGGCCCGTCCCATGCCCAGGCGCTCGGAGCGGTAGCGACCATCACGAATCCGCTGCCACCAGTCGCGGTTGGCAAGATACCAGTCCACGGTGGCCGCCAGCCCACCGGCAAAATCGACGCTGGGCTCCCAGCCCAGTTCATCGCGGATCCGGCGCGCATCGATGGCGTAGCGACGGTCGTGGCCCGGCCGGTCTTCGACGAAGTCGATCAATTCCCGGCGCGGCTGCTGGCCCGGCACGCGGGCATCGAGCAAGTCACACAGCAGGTGGACAACCTCGAGATTGCACATTTCGGCATTGCCGCCGACGTTGTAGATCCGGCCAGGACGTCCCTGTTCGAGCACCGTGCGGATAGCTCGGCAGTGATCCCCCACAAACAACCAGTCCCGACGTTGCTGGCCATCACCATAAACCGGCAGCTTTTCTCCTTCCAATGCATTGATCAGCATCAGCGGAATCAGTTTTTCCGGAAACTGAAACGGCCCGTAGTTGTTTGAGCAGTTGGTGATCAGCGCTGGCAGGCCGTAGGTACGGTGCCAGGCCCGAACCAGATGGTCGGAAGCTGCCTTGGAGGCGGCATAGGGCGAGTTCGGCGCGTAGCGATGATGCTCGTCGAAAGGCGCTTCATCCGGCGCCAGGGTGCCGTAGACCTCGTCGGTGGACACGTGCAGGAAACGGAAATCCCGACCGCCACCATCCTGCCAGTAATCCAGCGCCGCAGACAACAGGTTGTGCGTGCCGTTGACGTTCGTCCGGATGAAAGCGCCGGGGTCATCGATCGAACGATCGACGTGGCTTTCGGCCGCGAAATGAATGATCGCGTCGGGGCGATGCTCAGCCAGCACACTCGGGATCAACTCCGGATCACAGATATCACCGTGCACGAAGGCATGTCGCTGCGGATCAAGATCGGCAACCGACTGGAGGTTGCCGGCATAGGTCAACAGATCCAGGTTGATGACCTGCCAATCGGTCTCTTCGAGCGTCTGGCGGACGAAGTTACTGCCGATAAAGCCGGCACCGCCGGTCACTAGTAGTGTTGTCATCAGAGCAGGTATTCAGAATCGTTCTGCTGGGGAGATTGGAGCGCCGGCCTCTATGGCCAGGCGCGCTGAAAAATTGCCGTGGCTCAGAACGGGATATCGTCCTCCAGGCTGCCGCCGCCACCCGAGGGCGCAGACGAAGCCGGGCCGCGGTCATATTGACCACCCCGATCTTCCAACGGCTCGGAGCCGCCACGACTGTCCAGCATTTGCATGTCGTTGGCAACGATTTCGGTGGTCCAGCGGTCGTTGCCGTCCCGATCCTGCCACTTCCGGGTTTGCAGCCGTCCCTCGATGTAGACCTTGGAACCCTTGCGCAGGTACTCCCCGGCAATCTCGGCCAGCTTGCTGAACATGACTACGCGGTGCCATTCGGTTTTTTCCTGGGTATCGCCGCTCTGACGATCGCGCCAGCTGTCGGTCGTGGCTAGTGACAGGTTGGTTACCGCGTTTCCTCCCGCTGTGTGCCGGGTTTCGGGGTCTGCCCCCAGGTTGCCGATCAGAATGACTTTATTGATGCCTCGGGCCATATCGGGCCTCTCCGCTTGTTGACTTGAGAATGGCCAGAAGTCTAGCACAGCGGCCCGCGCCTTCCGGATGCGAAAAAGTCGTCGAACCAAGCAGGAAATCGGCTCGTATAATGCCCAGTCATGAACCATGCCCCTGCCGTGTCGCTGCCTGCCAGCCTGACCGATATCCTTGAGCTGACCGCCGCCGACCGGCAGGCGGTCGACAACCTTATCCGGCAACGGCTGCGATCGGAGATTGTCCTGGTCAATCAGATCAGCGAGCACATCATTGGCGGCGGCGGCAAACGATTGCGGCCCCTGGTCCACTTGCTGGCTGCCCGTGCGGCCGGCTACGCGGGCCAGGATCACCTGCAGGTGGCCGCGATTATCGAATTCATCCATACCGCTACCTTGCTGCACGATGATGTCGTCGACGAGTCCAGCCGAAGGCGTGGCAAGGAAACCGCACACCAGGTTTGGGGGAATGCGGCTTCGGTGCTGGTTGGCGATTTCCTTTACTCTCGCAGCTTCCAGCTGATGGTTGAAATCAACCGCATGATGGTGATGGAAATTCTCGCCAATACGACCAACACCATCGCCGAGGGCGAAGTGCTGCAGCTGATGCAAATGGGCAATGCCGACCTGACCGAGAAAGACTACTTCCAGGTCATTTCCGACAAGACCGCATGCCTGTTTGCCGCCAGCGCCCGGCTGGGCGGGGTATTGGCAGGCTCCAGCCCGGCGCAGTGCGACTCCCTGGCAAGCTATGGGCTGCTACTGGGCCAGGCTTTCCAGATTGCCGATGATGTGCTTGATTACCGCGCCGACGACCAGGCTCTGGGAAAGAGCCTGGGAGATGACCTGGCCGAAGGCAAGGTCACATTGCCGCTGATTCTGGCAATGGAGCGGGCAGAACCTGGGCAGCAAGGCCTGCTCCGGGCAATGATCGCTGACGGCGGCAGCCGGGAACTTGATCAGGCCTGCCGGATTCTTGCCGACACCGGCGCCCTGGACGATGCCCTGGACCAGGCCCGACGCCTGGCGGATCGGGCGAGGAGGTGTCTTGATGCGCTACCTCCAAGCCCGGAGAAATCCGCACTGGTGCTGCTGGCCGATTACGCGGTCGACCGATCCTTGTAGTTTTTGACCGCCTGTCGGAATGCCTCCCCACGCGCCTCAAAATCGCGATAGTGGGGAAAACTGGGCGCTCCGGGAGATAGCAGGACGACACCATCGGCGCTGCCCAGGCAGCCCGCAGCAGCGACCGCCTCGCCGACCGAATCCGCCCGGATGACCCGGTCGGCAGCGACACAGTCACTGGCAACCAGGGTTTGCGCCACGACTTCACCATTGTCGGGCATGGTCACCAGCCCGGCCAGCGGCCGCAAACGACACCACTCGATCACGGGCTGCCAGTCGGCGGGGCGAGCCTGACCTCCGGCGATCAGGGTCACTGGCCGGTCACCCACGGTTTCCAGGGCGGCACGAGTGGCATGGGGAGAGGTTGAAATACTATCGTTGATCCAGTCGAGCCCGCCCGCACCTGGCAGCACTTCCAGACGATGTTGCAAGGGCTGAAAGCCGCACAGGGCCTCCAACAACTCGGTTTCATTCCCTCCCAACGCTGATGCCGCCGCCAGCGCCAGGGCGGCATTGTCCAGGTTGTGACGCCCGATCAGCTGGATGTCATCCAGACCCAGGCAGCGTTTTTCCCCCAGCCAGAGCGCGTCTTTGCGACGATGGAAACCAGGTGCCTGATTGGCAGCTACCACGCCATCGATACCACAGGCACGGGCGCTCAAACAAGGATCACCGGCATTGATCAGCAGCGGGCGGCCGCGGAGCAGGCTGACGATCCGCATCTTGCTGGAAAAATAGGCTTCCCGACTGCCGTGCCAATCCAGATGCTCGTCAAAAAGCCGGGTCACCAAGCCCATGACCAGGTTGCCCTCAAGGTCGGCCAGCTGATAGCTGGAGAGCTCCAGAACCACGATATCGGCTTCGGTATCGAGGTGACTGAGCAACGGCCTGCCGATGTTTCCCGCCAGCAAAGTCTTGCGTCCCGAAGACTCAAGCAAACAGGCCAGCAGCGACGCTGTCGTGCTCTTCCCTTTTGAGCCGGTTACACCAACCACCGGCAGGTCGGGACGCTCGCTGAACCAGATCGAGGCAGGGTTGACGACCGTCACTCCTGTTTCGCGGGCCCAGACCAAAGCTGGGTGATCGACCGGTACGCCCGGCGAGCGAAGCAGGATTTCAAAACCCAGTAAACGCTCGTCAAATGGACCCGTCCAGCCCGGCCAGCCCGCTGGCCGCTCACCTTGCTCGACCAGGACAGTCAGGTCAGGCGACCGCAGGCGCTCGGACAGCACAGCCAGGGCGGCGAGACCCTCACGACCGGCGCCCAGAATCGCCATGCGCCTGCCCTCAAGCTGGTCAAGTCGCATCCTGGTCTCTGGCCCATTCAGATGGGATCAGGTGCGGTCCAGCCGGACGGCAGACCTGCTCAAGCGTCGGCAATGCCAGCCCCTTGAGGCGCGGCGACAAGGCGCTGACAACGGCATGCCGGGACCATGCCGGACTAGCGGCCAACGCTGCCAGGGCAGCGCGTGCCTCCTGGGCCTCGCCCACGCACTCAAACGGCTTGCGCCCGTCAAGAGCCAGCAGGTCGGCAAAGCCATCGATCTGATCAGCATCCTCCAGCAGATCGCGACCAAAAATGTCGATCAGCGCCGCTGGCGTCATGAACGGAGCCAGGGCAAGAAAGACGAAATGACATTTCGGACACTGACCGCACCAGCGATTGGTGCGCGGCCCCTCCAGATGGAAGTTCCGGTTGCAGGATGAAAACAGGCCGTGCCAGGCAGTCAACCCGGCAAATTCCCGGCACACTCCAAGCTCTCGGTCTTGCCTGAGCAGAGAAAACACCTTCAAGTCGCAAGCGATCCAGCGCCGGATCCAGCCGTCCATCATTCGTTCAAACTCGAAGGACTTCGAGAACTGATGATTGACAGCCCGGCCAGACTCATCGTGCAGGGTGGCTTCGTCCGCCGAACGTTCATTGGCAAACGCCACCCGGTCATAATCCAGAACCAGCGCCGCCAAGGTCATTACGGCAGCATTGATTGCCGTCACCGGCACATGCCCATTCCAGGCGCCCTGCGCGTTAAGGCGAGCCAGCGTTGGGTCGAGCTGGCGCGGAATAAGGAGATGCTGATCGGAAAGTGCCAGCCCCAGACGCTGAATCAAAACCGAATTCCCAATTTGCACCGGTCGACAATCTTCAGCATGCGCCTGCAACCGCGACCAGGCCACCAGCGAATCCTTGCCACCGCCGATCGGCACCAGCGTTCTTCGTTTCAACCCGGCAGGCTCCGCCGACCGGAAGTCGTCACCCTGCCCCGGCATCTCGGGAAAGCCGGCAGGATCGAGACCATTTCGATAGGCGAACTCGGCAAGCCCCGCCCGAAACAGGCGGGTCAGCCACGCAGCCTGAGCTTGATTCGGGTGATTGCCGGAAAAGGAAACCTCGGCTGGGCACCCTGCTTTCCAGTAGCTGCAGCCAGCCACCCAGTGCAGCAGATCCAGCGCCGCTTCAATGGCTGGCCAGCGATGCGGGGGCGGACTGGCAGGGGGCAGGGAAATGACTTCGCGGAGGCAAACATCATCCAGCATGTAGTTGAGCGAGACCTCGCCCGAACCCGGCTCGTATGATCGGCCCACGAACACGAAGCGACGACTGTGCTCGGGCCGCCAGACTGCCGCCGAATCGCTGTCAGGCAAAACCTCAGCCGATTTCCCACTGGGCCCCTTGGCCATGGTCAGGGCTCAAATCTTGTCAGCGGTGACGACCTCACCCTCATCGTGGGCGCTGTCGGCACGGGCGCGGGGCCACGCTCGCAAGACCGCATTGACCAGCGTGGCCAGCGGGATCGCGAAAAACACACCCCAGAACCCCCAGATCCCGCCAAACACCAGAACGGCGGTAATGATGGCGACCGGATGCAGATCGACCACCTCAGAGAAGAGGATTGGCACCAGGACGTTCCCATCCAGCGCCTGAATGACCGCGTAAGCAACCATCACATACCAGAAATGCGCGCCGATACCGAAGGCGACCAACGCGACCAGGGCAACCGGAATCGTGACTACCGCGGCTCCGATATAGGGAATGATCACTGAAAAACCGACCAGCATGGAAAGCAGCATGGCAAACGGCATGCCCAATACCGAGAACACCAGGTAGGTCACAATCCAGACAATCAGAATTTCCAGAACTTTGCCGCGGACGTAATTGCCGATCTGGGCGTCCACCTCGTGCCAAACACTCAATGCCAGACCACGGTCACGCGGCAAATGGTTACTGAACCAGTTGATCAGCTGGTTCTTGTCCTTGAGGAAGAAAAACACCAGAACGGGCATTAATACGAGGAATATCAGCAGACTGACCACGCCGAGCACACCGGACAGTGAGACCAGCGTGGCGCCGTAATTCACCAGTTCGGCACCAAGGTTATCGAGCATGCGCGACAACTGCTCCTGGGAAATCAGGGCAATCTGCTGGTCTGCTTCCTCGCTGATCACCATTTCCCCATCCTCACCAGGCACCAGCATGCCGGTCGAATGCACTTCGCCATCGACGCCAGCAGGCGCAACCAGCTGCGGATACCGTTCCGGCAAGGTAGCCACCCAGGCCTGTGCCTGGGCAACATAACCCGGCAGCTGTTGCACAATCGCCGCCAACTGACGGGTCAGCACCGGCACCAGACCAAAAATAAGGAAGATCAGCGTCGCCATGAAGGTGGCAAAAACGCTGATCACGCTGATCAAGCGTGGCAGGCCAAATCGCTGCAAACGCTGCACAGCCCCTTCCAGGAGGTAGGCGATGATCAGACTGGCGACAACGGGCGTCAACATGCGGCCGAACACCAGCACAACCGCCAGGCCCAGAGTCAGGAAGAGTGCCAGGATGACGACTTGCGGGTCGGAAAAGTGGCGTTGAAACCACTGGCTTAGGCGCGCGATCATGACTAGAGATTATACGGGCCGGGAAGCCGTTTGACTAAACAGCATTGGCGAAGTTCGCGCCGGCCCGGCGAACCTCCTCCCGCAAGAAGGTCACCGAGCGGCATTTGCTGGCACAGGAGTGTCGTACGCGGGATCATCGCACGGGCAGGTGCCGCGCGATCAGGCCCTGTCAGAAATCGAATCGCACCATGGCTTGCACTTCCAGGCTCTGGTCAAGCCTGTCGCTGACGATACCCAGCACGTTGCCACCAAAAGCGAATTCCGGCGGCGCGTAAGCGGCATCGAGATGCAGTCGAGCGCGCTCTCCGATGCCTTTTGAGAATCCGGCAAGAAACGCATTCTGGGCCAGTTCGGGGCCCAGCGCGCTTGCCAGCGCCGATGAGGTCGGGCGAGGCTGCGAGCGGGTTCGATAGTCGACGTAGAACGCCATGTCGTTATCAGTCCGCCACTGCCAGCCGAGGTTATAGACAACGAGGTCAGCCCAGTCGAACTCAGGACTGGTGCTATCACCCAGTAAGGCCGTGAATCGTGCCGGCATGGCACGGCTCGGAAATGCGCCGACTTCGCTGTAAAAAATTTGAGACACGCCGATATTCAGCGAACTGCGTCGGGTGGTGAAGAATTCCAGGCCGAGCTGAATTCTTGACGGTATGTCCAGTTCGGCCCGACTACCGTGAACACCGCGCAGCGAAGAGAATTCTGCCATTTCAATACGTGATTGATAGGCGGCCTCCAGGCGCAGGTTTTCCATCAGCTCACTGCTCAGGGCGAAACGCAGGCCGGCGCCGTGGGCAACTTCCGGACGCGTATACGCCTGATAAAGCAGGGATCGTTCGGCCTCGGCGACGTGCTCGGCTTCCCTGAGGTTCATGCCGCTGGTGCCAAATTGCTGACTGGCGAGAACGGCCGACACTGTCAACGCGTTGCGATCGCTGACCTGGTGAGTCACGCCAGGCATCAACAGCGATTGACGAAACGCAAGCCCATCGCCGACACCCATGCCGTTACTTTGGTCGCCCACCGGCATGCTGATGTGACGCTGGCTCAAACTGAAGGTCAGGGGAGCTCTTCCGGTTGCCAGCAGAGAGGCCGCGAAATCGGGAAGGATCAGCTCCTCTTTCAGATGCAGCCAGGAAACCCGTGGGACCGGACCCAGTTCGAGGCGCTCCAACTGGGGCGTCAACTCGTGAATCAGGTATTGTTCCCAGGGCCCCAGCTCGAAGGCGACCAGATACCACCCCATGCCACTGTGCGCGGCAACATGCTGAGCCGGCAATGCGCGCGCGAAGGCGCCCGGCGCCATCAGGATGACACTGGCGAATATGATAGAAACGAGTTTCAGCCGAACTGTCACGGCAACTTTCTGACCTGCTGGAACTTGGGTTAAAGTGTACGTTGGAGCTTGGCGAAAATACAACGCTTTCTCAACATTTTTTTCAACTCTCCCCCTGACCACCACAACTGATTGACCTGAATGGAAAATTCAGGGCGACCGCCCGCTGACAACTGTTGCAAATGAACAACAAATCATCCAACACTTACCATGCAATGACTATTGCCGGCTCCGACTCCTGCGGCGGCGCCGGCATCCAGGCAGACTTGAAGACCTTCAATGCCTGCGCTGTGCAAGCGGCCAGCGTATTGACTGCAATCACCGCGCAGAACACCGCCGGGGTCAGCCAGGTTACGCTGCTTTCGCCCGACATGGTCCAGGCACAGCTGCGAGCCGTGCTCGACGAGCTCCCGATCAGGGCAGCCAAGACCGGGATGCTGGCCAATGCCGAAATCATCGATACGGTCATTACTGGCCTGACGGCTTCCCCCGACCTTTGCCTGGTGGTGGACCCGGTGATGGTGGCTACCAGCGGCGCGCGCCTGCTCGACCGCAATGCAGAAGCCGCGATGCGCGAGCGCTTGCTGCCTCGGGCGACCTTGGTCACACCCAACCTGCCCGAAGCAGCAGCGCTTACCGGCCTCGCAGAAGACCACCCAGTCGAAGCGCTGGGCGAAGCGCTGCTTGCGTTGGGCTGCAAGGCGGTTCTTCTCAAGGGCGGCCACAGCCGGGGCGAGCGCGTCGAAGATCTGCTGTTGACGCCGGATTCAGAGGCGCGCTTCAGCCATCCGCGCAGACCAATGCAAGTTCACGGCACTGGCTGCGCGCTATCGGCTGCCATTGCGGCCCACATCGCCAGGGGCGAAAATCTGGAAACCGCCGTTGACCAAGCCATTAACTGGCTGCAGCAACAGCTGGATCACGCCTGGACCGCGCCGAACGGCAAGCTGGCCATGCTGCCCTTCGCAAGCGCCTGATCAGAGAGCGGTTTCAGCCAAGACGTTCGATAATGGCATCGGTGAAACTGTCCGTCCCTCCCGACCCGCCGAGGTCGGGCGTCGTCCGGTCTCCCTGCTCAATCGTTTCTGCGATCGCCTTGCGCAAGCGCTCCGCCTTGTCGAACTGATCAACGTGATCCAGCATCTGGGCGGCACCCAGCAGCAGCGCACAGGGATTGGCAATGCCGCGACCGGCAATATCCGGCGCCGAACCGTGAACGGCTTCGAACATGGCCGCCGTCTCACCAATATTGGCCCCGGGCGCCAGGCCCAGCCCGCCGACCAGACCCGCGCATAGATCAGAAATAATGTCGCCGAAAAGGTTGGTAGTCACAATGACATCAAATTGCTCAGGCCGCATCACCAACTGCATGCACGCGTTGTCGACGATCATGTCGCTGAACTCGATATCGTCGTAGTCTGCAGCCACGTCCCTGGCCACGTTCAAGAACATGCCGGTCACATCCTTGAGGATATTGGCCTTGTGGACTGCGGTCACTTTCCGACGGCGGGCCCGGCGGGCCAACTCGAACGCAAACCGGACTACCCGCTCGCAACCCTTGCGGGTGACCACCATTTTTGACTCCGCGCGAGAGCCATCGGGGGCGGTGTAGGCACCTTCTGCGAGGTAGGCACCTTCGGTGTTCTCTCGAACCGTGATCAGGTCGACGTTTTCGTACCGCGAGCGGGTGCCCTTGAAGCTGACTGCCGGGCGCACATTGGCGTAAAGGTCGAAATGCTTGCGCAAGGCGACGTTTAGAGATTTGAAACCGCCCCCTACCGGCGTCGTCAGCGGTGCTTTCAGCGCAATACGGGTGCGCTCAATGGAGGCCAGCGTTGACTCAGGCAACAGTTCACCCACCTCTTGCTGCGCGGCAACACCGGCAAGCTGAAAGTCATATTCGAAGCCCGCTGCCAGCGCATCGAGAACGCGCAGGGTGGCATCCATGATTTCGGGGCCGATGCCGTCGCCCCGAATGACGGTGATTTGTTGGGTCACAGGTAATCTGTCCTTAAAGCCGGATTCGTGAATTCAAGCCCACCATTATAAGACCCGGGGCCATGACCAGTGCCCTGTCAATCAAACAGCAGTCGATCCAGCGCACCCTCCTGCTCCAAGGCATCAAGATCATCAAAACCGCCGACGTGGGTATCGCCGATGAATACCTGCGGCACAGTGTGGCGGCCACTACGACTCATCATTTCTGCCCGTTTGTCAGGCTCGGCATCAAGTGAAACTTCTGTCCAGTTCAGCCCTTTGGCGCGAAGCAGGTTGCGCGCAGCCACGCAGTAGGGGCAGTAGCTGGTTGAATACATGACAACAGGCTTGTGATTCATGAGGCCAAAAATCCTTTCAGTTAGAAACCATTGAGCGCCGAGGCGATCGTCAGATACACCAATCCGGCGGCGGCAAACCGCCGTACTTGCAGGCCTGCTTGACCGGACTGTCGGCGAACAGGCGATAGAGCTCGCGGCTACCGAGACCAGGATCGTCCCTATGCTCCCGCAGCGCCTTGACCAGAACGCGCATCAGCGGCGGTGTTCCATAGGTCTGGTGGTAATCGCGAACAAATTCAATCAGCCACCAGTGCTCCCGGCCAAGGTCGATGTCATCCCTGAGCGCCAACGCCCGTCCCAGCGCTGGAGACCATTGACCCGAATCCCGAAGGTGCCCGTGGGCGTCCAGGTCGTAATGCCGACCTTCAAACCAGAAACCGTCCATCTTAGTGCCGCAACCGAAGGACACGGCGTTGCGCACGAAGCTTCTGCTCCCCGGCCGCATCCAGTCGAATGATGCCCTGCCAGTCATCGCACTCAGCCAGGTCGGCCTCGCGCCCATAAACCAGCGCGAGATCATGATCGAGTAGCTGGCGCCAGCCGCGCCAACTGTCACCCTTGAGCTGCTCGACACCGGGCCCGGTGAACAACACGGCCAGGTCCACATCCAGACTGGCTGCAGCCAGCGCCATTTCGAGCAGCTCACGCTCCGAAAAGCCGTCCGGCGCAACGCCAATCTCCATCAGAAAGCCCGACTTAGCCAAAACTGATCAGTTCCCGCGCGTGCAGCGCCTGATTCCAGAACTGGACCAGGCTGGAAAACTGGAATCGCTGAGGCAGCTGGTCGCCGTGGCGGCGCTGCCAGGCCGTCTGACAGACCTGCAGCAACAAGTTGGAACGGGGGCACGGGTTGTTCCAGCCTTCGGCATGCGCCGGCAAAGCCCAGTCAACACCCGGTCCATGCAGAAAAACCGCCGTTGTGATGCCAGCATTTACGCTCTCGAGCGTGGCCTGCAGCGCTACAGGTCCGTCACCGCTGTCGGGGGCCGCCCGCACCAGGATCAAGGTATCGCAACAGTGCGCGAATTCCACCGCGCTATACTCGGAAGACATGAACCTTCACCCTCCAGTTCCGGTCTTAGCGGGCATGCTGCGCCTTATGCCAAAGACAATTCTCATTCTGCTCATTGTAGCGATTTGTAATGTTGCTGCCGCTCAGCAGCGCGTTCTGTTGCCGGACATGGGCGGAACCAGCACACGTGTTCTGACACCGGACCAGGAGCAGAGCTTCGCGCGCGACTTCGAACGGTACATGCGGGCGCACAATCTGCTGGTCGAAGATCCCATGATTCGCGATTACTTCGACGACATGGGGTTTCGCCTTGTCGCCCATTCCGACAGGCCGGCGGCTGATTTTCATTTCTTCGTCCTGCGCGACCCTGGAATCAATGCATTCGCCACCGTCGCTGGCGTCATTGGCCTGAATGCCGGGCTGATTTTGCTGGCCCACGACGAAAGCGAGGTCGCCGGCGTGGTCGCTCACGAAATCGCTCACGTTACCCAGGACCATATCGCCCGCGCGATTGAAAACCAGCAACAAGTATCTTTGCCAGCCATGCTCGCAACCATTGGCATTGCGATTGCCGCCGGTCTGGCCGGCGCCGGCGGCGATGCCAGTCAGGCCGTGTTGATGAGCGGGATGGGCCTGGCCCAGCAACTGCAGATCAACCATACCCGGCAGGCCGAAGCAGAAGCCGACCGGGTCGGCATTGGTTTGCTGGCCAGAGCCGGCTTCGACCCGCATGGCATGACCCGTTTTTTCGAGCGTCTGAACATGCACAGCCGGGCGATGGGTTCAGGCCCGCCGGAATATCTGCGCACTCACCCGCTAACCGTCAACCGAATCGCTGAAGCACGTGATCGCGCGGAACGCTTCGCTGATCGTCAACCCCTGGAGGATACGTCCTTCCATTTCATTCAGGCCCGACTGCGCGTTCAAATGTCGCCGAATGCCGACCAAAACACGCAATGGTTCCAGACTCGTCTCGAGAGAGGCGAGCGCCCTGCAGATGCCATGCGCTACGGACTGGCACTGTCCCTGATCCAGGCCAAACGTTTGGACGAAGCCGAGAAAGAACTGGAGGTTTTGCTGACCGAGCAACCACAGCGCCAGCTGTTCAGGATGTTGCTCGCCGACCTGCGGCTTGCACAGGGGCGCCACTCAGAGAGCGTCGAAATTCTCGCCGAGCTCTATCAGCATTTTCCCGGCAACCGCGGTGTTTCAGTTCAATACGCCGAAACACTCATGCACACGGGCGAGCCCGCCTATGCACAACGGGCGCTGGCCGTGCTGCGGCCATACCTTCGAAGCTTCCCGGGTGACCTGCGTATGACCGAGCTGATGGCTCGGGCCGCCAACCTGGCTGGAGAACCAATTCGCGCGGCCGAAGCGGTGGCCGACAGCTACGTGCTGCGAGGCGGCGTCAGCGAAGCCATCGACCAACTTGAGCGAGTCAGTGCACGTGATGACCTGGACTACTATCAGCGCGCTCGCATCAGTGCCCGGCTATCCGAACTTCGCAGCGAGCAGGTCAGGCTGATGACGCGCGGCCGCTGAAGTACTTCAACCACGTTGGACTGAACAGCGACGGTCAACGAGCTTTCATCCATCGGCGTGCCGTTTTCGGCTACATTGTGGTCTCTGGCCCACCGCATCACAATACAAAAGTCATGGCTGAACCCGCCGCTGAGTCCGTTGTCCAGGTCCGGCAACATGCCGTGCAGATCGACCACTGGCAAGATGATGACTTGTCGCCGCCCGAACTGCTGTTCAATCGTGAACTCAGCCTGCTGACCTTTACCCGGCGCGTTCTGGAGCTGGCCAGGGATCCGAAGGTGCCTTTGCTGGAAAGGCTGCGCTTCTTGTGTATTTCCTGCACCAACCTGGATGAGTTTTTTGAAGTTCGGGTCGCATCGGTCAGGCAAAGATTGCAGCACGGGGCCAACCAGCCCGGACCGGATGGGTTGACGCCTTCAGCCGCCCTGGAAGTCATCCGCGACGCCGTGGTTGAAATGGTCCAGGAGCAGTACCGGGTGATGAACGACGAACTGACCCCCGAACTGGCCGAGCAAGGCATACATATCCTTCGGCGATCCGAGTGGACCAAGCGCCAGCGCGAGTGGTTGCACGACCATTTTCGCCAGGAACTGATGCCGGTTCTCAGCCCACTGGGCCTGGACCCCGCCCACCCATTCCCGCGCATTCTCAACAAAAGCCTCAATTTCGCCGTCGCACTGGAGGGGCGCGATGCTTTCGGCCGCGACAGTGGCATGGCCCTGGTGCGGGCACCGCGATCCTTGCCCCGCATTATCCGAATTCCGGAAAACCACAGCCGCGGCCCCGACGATTTTGTCTTCCTGTCCTCGATCATCCATGCCTTCATCGACGAGCTGTTTCCCGGCATGCAGGCCAAGGGCTGCTATCAATTCAGAGTGACCAGAAACAGCGAACTATTCGTCGACGAAGAAGAAATCGAGGATCTTGCCCGGGCCCTGGAAGGCGAACTGATGGAACGCGGTTTCGCCGAGGCTGTTCGACTGGAGGTGGCTGACAATTGCCCTGAGGACATCACCCGCTTTCTGGCCTCGAAATTCGGCATCGAGGACGCAGACATCTACCGCTGCGATGGGCCGGTCAATCTTAACCGGATGAGCGCTATCTGCGACCTCGCCGACCGACCCGACCTGAAGTATCCGCCCTTTCAGCCCAATACGCCGAAATCATTGCTGTCCGGGAGCAACCTGTTCCACGCCATCCGCCGACGCGACTGGTTGCTGCATCACCCCTACGACAGCTTTCAGCCGGTGGTGGATCTATTGCGCCAGGCTGTGTCCGACCCAGACGTACTTGCGATCAAGCAAACGCTGTATAGAACCGGCGTCGACTCGGCGCTGGTTGGCTTGCTGGTCGAAGCGGCGCGAGCCGGCAAGGATGTCACCGTCATCGTTGAACTGCGCGCTCGTTTTGATGAGGAGGCCAATATCACCCTGGCTACCCGCTTGCAGGAGGCCGGGGTTCAGGTGGTGTACGGCATCGTCGGCCACAAGACCCACGCCAAGATGTTGCTGCTGGTCCGGCGCGAGAACGATCGCCTGGTCCGCTACGTACACCTGGGTACCGGCAACTACCATCAGGGGACGGCCAAGGCCTATACCGACTGGAGCTTGCTGACCGGAGATGCGCGGATCGGGCAGGATGTCCATCGGATTTTCCAGCAGCTGTCCGGCCTGGGCCGGGTGCAGAAGCTCAACAAGCTGGTGCAATCCCCATTCGGGCTGCATGATTTCCTGCTCGAGCGCATCGATCGAGAAACCCGACATGCGCTGGCCGGCAAAACGGCTCGTGTCAGCGCGAAAATGAATTCTCTGACCGAGCCCAGCATTATCCATGCCTTGTACCGGGCTTCGCGCGCCGGGGTCGAAGTAAAACTGGTCGTGCGAGGCATTTGCTGTCTGCGACCCGGCATCTCCGGGCTATCCGACAACATCCGGGTGCGCTCCATTCTTGGACGCTTTCTGGAACACAGTCGCATCTACCACTTCGAGAACGATGGCCAGCCCGAAACCTGGGCAGCCAGCGCAGACTGGATGGAGCGTAACCTGTTCCAGCGCGTCGAAACCTGTTTCCCCATCGAGGATGCAGACGCGGCAGAGCGGGTTTATCACGACAGCATCCAGCTCGCCTTCGAAGACAACGTCCAGGCCTGGGAGCTGCAGGGTGATGGCACCTACCATCTGATGCATCCTGTCGGCGAAGAGCAGCCCCGCTCTATCCAGGGTCTACTCATGGAACAGGCGGCTGATGACTGAAAGCGGACTCTACGCAGCAGTCGATCTCGGCAGTAACAGTTTCCACATGATCGTGGCGCGGTTGGACAACGGCCAGCTGCGCGTCATTGACAGAATCAAGGACATGGTCCGGCTGGGCGGTGGACTGGGGCGGGATGGTCAACTCGATCCGGAAACTCGCGAACGCGCGCTAGCCAGCCTGTCGCGCTTCGGTCAACGCCTGGCCGGCATTCCGGATCAGCAGATCCGCGCGGTCGGCACCCAGACCTTCAGGCGGCTGCGCAATCCGGCCGCCTTTCTGGTCGTCGCTGAAACTGCGCTGGGGTGTCCCATCGACATTGTCAGCGGCCGCGAAGAGGCAAGGCTGGTGTATCTGGGTGTCAGCCAGGGCATGCCGGCGCCCAAGGGGCGCCGACTCGTCATCGATATTGGCGGTGGCTCGACCGAACTGGTAATCGGTGCCAGCGCAACAGAACCGGCCCAGGCCGAAAGTTTCGGTCATGGCTGCGTCGCCGTGACCCGCTCGGCTTTTCCCGACGGCCGGATCACGCCCGAACGCTGGCAGCGAGCCAGTCGAATGATCGCCGCTGAGCTGCAGGGGCACGCAGAAATATTCAGGCGCTTCGGTTGGGATGAAGCGGTCGGCTCATCCGGCACAATCAAGGCCGTAGCCAGCATGCTGGCCACTTTGCAGCCCGATCTGCGCCCCGGCGTGCACAGGGGCGCCTTGGCGGACTTGTGCGAGCGCATGCTGAAGGCAGGTCACGTCGACAACATCGACATAGCCGGGGTATCGGAACGCCGGAAACCAGTGATTGCAGGTGGCCTGCTGGTACTGGACACGGTGATGGAAACGTTGGCCATCGAGCACCTTCAGGTATCTGAATTCGCGCTGCGCGAGGGCCTGCTGCATGATCTGCTGGGCCGCCTGGAAGATCGTGACCCGCGCGATAATACTGTCCAGGCGATGGTAAAACGCTACCAGGTGGATATCGAGCAGGCCAACCGCATTGCCGATTGGACGCGCACTGCACTCGACCAGGTGGCTGAAGACTGGCGCCTGGGCCCCGCCCATGCCGACATGCTGTTCTGGATCAGCCAGCTGCACGAGATCGGCCTGGCGATTGCCCATGACAACGACCATCTGCATACCGGCTACATCCTCGAGCATGCCGACATGCCCGGGTTTGGACGCCAGGAGCAGCAAGTCCTGGCCACGCTGGCACGCTTGCAGCGCCAGCGCATTCAGCCCGAGCTGCTAAACAAGCTGCCGCCGCGCCTGCACGATTCCGTCCGTCGGCTGCTCGCCCTGCTGCGAATCGGCCTGGCCATGGGCAGGGCACGATCAGACCGAATCATGATTGATTTCGGGCTCAGTGCCGACAATGACACCTTGCGACTTGCACTGCCATCCGGCTGGCTACAAGCCCACCCTCTGACCCGACAAGATCTTGAAGTCGAGCAGCTACAGCTGGCCCGGCTGGATATCAGCCTGGCGCTGGAAGCACTTGACCAGTCGCCACTTGCATGATGAACACTTGGCTACCCAGTGCCAGCATGGCGACCATTCACCAAAGGGCTGAAATCCTGAACTTGATCCGACGATTTTTCCTGGATAGGAATGTGACCGAGGTTCAGACACCACTACTGACACCGGCCGGGGTGACTGACCCGCATATCGAAAGCCTCCAAATCGAAGGCCATGAAGGCTTTTTGCGCACCTCTCCGGAATACTTTCACAAGCGCCTGCTGGCCGCGGGATTCGGGGATCTGTACGAGCTTGGGCCGGTTTTTCGTGGTGGTGAACGCGGCCGGTTCCACCGCATGGAGTTCTGCCTGCTGGAATGGTATCGACGCGACTGGCACTGGCGCGATCTGGCCGGCGAAGTCTGTGAGCTGATTACGGACTGCGCTGAGCGGCTCGACTGCCACCCCTTGAAGATTGAATGGTTAAGCTGGCAAGAGGGCTTCACCAGGATCGGTATTGATGCTGCTGATGCCGAGGTAAAAAAACTGCGGGCACTGGCGCCCGAGATGGTTGGCGACAGTGATCTCGATGGCTTGTTGGACTATCTGTTTTCGCGCGACATTCAGGCGCATTTCGAGCCTGGAGTCATTACGATCGTGCACGCATACCCGGCCAGCCAGGCGGCCCTGGCCCAGCTTGATCCGGAACGACCCGGATTCGCCCAGCGTTTCGAGATATTTGTCGGCCCGACCGAACTGGCAAACGGCTACCAGGAGCTGACCTGTTCTGAAGAGCAACATATGCGCTTTCAGGCCGATAATCAGCGCCGGCAATCACTTGGCCTCCCGAACATGCCGCTTGATGAAAACCTGCTGGCTGCGCTGAAAGCTGGCCTGCCAGCCTGCGCGGGTGTTGCCCTGGGCGTTGATCGATTACTAGTCGCGCTGCTCGGGCACAACAATATCGATCATGTCTGCGCTTTTTGAGTCACCGGATTCGATCATTCTCATCACGGTCGTGTGAACTCGGTCTAACAAACTCAACTGATTGGTTCGATACACCCGGCGAACCAGATCGCTGTCAATCTCCAAGGCGCTTTCATCGGCAAGCTGCAGCACAAGTCTGCCCTCGGACAGTAACTGTTCCATCCGGGAAGCGTATTCCAGCCCATCAGCGTCAGGACGCCGAATGCCGATGGGAAAACCATGAACAAGCTCCCCATCCAACATCTCTACTGTGACAAGACTGCGCGGACGACTTCGCGCCACCAGCGTCAACTCTGTTGCCAGTTCATAGCCGACTGGCAGCAGCAGCCGGTCTGGTCCATCCGGACCCTCCACAATCAGCTCCTCGATCAGCCCCGGCCAATAGTGGGAGATAAAATGACGAGCAGGCAGCAGTGGAAGTAGTAGAATACAGGCCGTTAGCGCGATTATGATGACTAACTGTTCCAGCCAGTAGGTCAGTGGTCCGGGCATCATGAATGCAATATAGCAGATGACCGGGTCGGCACGTCCGCGGCGGAAGGGGGCACGCAGGGAGCAGATAATTCAAAAACCAAAGGGGTCGCAAGTTGGAGCATGCATGACCCAAGACATCACCGTAAGGCCGGCGAGATCCGCCGAGATTCCAACGCTGGCCCGACTGATAGAAAACCAGCTGCCTGACATGATGGCCGGGCGCAAACGCCCGGAAAACATCGAACATCATCTTGCTCGCCTGATACCCGACCAGTGCCTGATGCTGGCCACGCTGGGTAACCGTCTGGCCGGCCTGATCGCTGTCGACCTTGATCATCTGCGCGTCCTGGCCTGTTACCTGGATCCGGAAACGGCCACTCCCGATACGCCGCGGCGACTGTTTTCCGCCGCAGAGCAGCTAGTGGCTTCCTTTGGCGCGCGCTCATTGAACTGCCAGACCAAAAAACAGGTGACCGGCTTCATGGCGTCCATGGGCTACGAGCAGCCAGCCGATCCTGATCTGGCCGAAGCGACCGTTCTGACCAAGGATCTAACCAAGCGGGCGAGCCCCGAGTTGAAGAAAATCTTCGAACTGCTGGACGAGCTTGGAATTCCGGAAGACTACGGCATCAAACGCCGATTACAGCTCATTCCCGAGGCGAAAGCGCTGGTTTCCATTGGGCCGGACATTTTCGACCGGGATCAGCGCCTGACGCCGGCGGCTGCCACGGCGTGGGGAAGAATGCGATCTGCCGCGGCCAATAACGGCATCGATTTGCAGCTGGTTTCCGCCTACCGTGGCCTGAATTACCAGGTCAACCTGGTCCGCCGCAAGCTCAATGAAGGCAAGCGCCTCGACGAAATCCTCAAGGTCTCGGCGGCGCCTGGCTACAGCGAACATCACGGCGGCCGTGCCGTCGACGTAACCACCCCGGGCTGCAAACCGCTGGAGCAGGACTTCGCGGAGACACGAGCCTACCAGTGGTTGAAGTCAAATGCCGGCATTTATGGCTTCAAGGAAAGCTACGGCATGGCCAATCGCCACGGCATCACCTGGGAGCCCTGGCACTGGTGTTACCGCCATCGGCCAGGGCGATAAATCAACGGATGGCCTGGTAAGCCTCCAGCGCCCGCTCACGACTGCCTTTCAGGTCGACAATGGGGCGCGGATAGTCGCCACAACGTTCGCCATCGGCCAGGGGCTGGTGGATGCGCGCTTTCGGCCGCTTCGCCAGCTCCCGGCACCAACGCGCCACGTAGCGACCCTCGGGGTCGAATTTTTCGCCCTGCAAAACCGGGTTGAAGACCCGGAAATAAGGGGCGGCATCGGCGCCGCAGCCGGCGGTCCACTGCCAGCCCTGGGTGTTGTTACCGAGGTCTGCATCGACCAGCGTATCCCAGAACCACTCGGCCCCTTCCTGCCAGGGAACGAGCAGGTTCTTGGTCAGGAAGGAAGCCACCACCATCCGCACTCGATTGTGCATCCAACCGGTTGCCCACAGCTCGCGCATGCCGGCATCGACCATGGGAATCCCGGTCCGGCCCTGCTGCCAGGCTTTCAAATCCTTTTGATAATCCGCAGGCTTCCGCCACGGGAAATTCTGAAACGGCTCCTTCAGCGCGTGGGTTGGCAGATGCGGATAATGAAACAGCAGTAACCAGGAAAACTCGCGCCAGGCCAGTTCCCGCAACAGCGACAGGCGCCCCTTGCCGCGCGGAATCTCGCCGGCTTCATCCAGGGCCAGGGCAACCTGGCGCGGGGACAGCTCGCCAAAATGCAGGTAAGGCGAAAAGCGCGAGGTGCCGGCCCGATCCGGACGATTGCGCAGGTCGTCATATTCGGCGGCACCTTCTTCAACAAAGCTGTCCAGTCGCCTGCGCGCCGCCAGCTCGCCGGGCGCCCAGCGCCGGGCAAAGCCATCGGCCCAATTCAGACGGGGCAACAACTCCAGAGCATCAACGCCGGCGTTGGCCGGCCAGCGCGCAGGAGCGGCCAGCTTTTGCGGCTCGGGACAGCAAGCCGGCACACGCCAGTCCTTCTGCATGCGCTTCCAGTACGGTGTAAACACCAGGTAGGGCGAGCGATCCGACTTGACCAGTTCCCACGGCTCGAAAAGCAATGCGGCATTGAAGCTGCGCACCTCCAATCCGGAATCACGCAAGGCCGCTTTCAGGCCGCGATCGCGCTCAACCAGGGCCGGTTCGTACAGACGATTCCAGTAGACTGCGCTGGCACCGGTGACCTGGCGCATACGCTCAAGCTCGGTCGCAGTCTCCCCCTTGGCCACAATCAAACGGCTGCCGCGTTTCTCAAGGCGCTCGGCCAGCTCGGTCAGCGAGTGGTGCAGCCACCAACGGGCGGCACCACCCGGTGCCCAGTCACCTTCGGCCTCCGGGTCCCAGACGAATACCGGCACGATATGTTCGTGATGCTTGCGGGCGTGGTCCAGGGCCGGGTTGTCGGCCAATCTCAAATCTCTTCTGAACCAGACAATCGCGGTTGATGCGCTCACTTCCTGACCCTGATCTCAATCCAAATGCAAGTCTAGCGCCTCCAACGCAACAGCCCGTCACGGCAGACCCTCGCAGAACATGCCCCGATCACGGGAGCGCGAGGCTCAACACTCATCCTCTCGTCCGGTCGCGACCGCTTCGAAGCGATCACGGAATACGCCATCAATCGCCGATTCAAGCAGGTAGGGT
>SKQI01000237.1 GCA_007119095.1 Wenzhouxiangella sp.
AAATCGCCGATCGGTTCATCCAGCCCCAACCGGCCCTCGGCGGCCAGGGCCAGCACGGCGCTGGCGGTGAATGGCTTGGTCAGCGAAGCCAGCGGCATGACCGCGGTCTCGTCGAGCCTGTCTGATGAGTCGGGCGCGACCCGCCCATAGCCGCGCTTTACCAGAATTTCTTGTCCCTGCATCACCAGGAGCTGGCCGGCGAAGCCTCGACGCTCGGCCTGGCCGAGATCGGCTTCCAATCCTTTAGCCAGCTCGACCGGCGCTGCAGGCCGGTCGGGCAGGGCAGCGCAGCCGGTGAGGAACCCGGCCAGCAGCAGAGAACTACATGTTGCGAATATCGACGAACTCACCCGAATCGTAGTCCTCGCGCAAGGTATCGAGCAGGTCGAGGATGCGATCGGCAGTCTCGCGTGGGCCGGGCATGTGCTCGGTGCCACGCGCATCCTTCAGCTTCTGTACCGAGGGAAACTCGTCGCTGTCGACTTCCCTGCACAGGTAATCCTGCATGCCGGTATCGACCAGGCCCGGCGCGAACGAAACCAGGTGCGTGTCGGGCATTTCCGGGGCGTACAGGCGCACCAAGTTGTTGAGCGCGGCTTTCGATAACGAGTAACCGCCCCAGCCGTAGTTCATGTTGACCGCGGCTCCTGAGGAGATGGCGACAATCTGGCCGACCGGCAGCTGGCGCTCGATCAGCCAGTCCAGGATCACCTTGTTGGCCCAGACATTGACTCGCATCATATGCTCCAGGTCGTGCACATCGGTATGCGAAATTTCCTGAATGCGACCGAGAATCCCGGCATTCAGAATCACCAGGTCCAGGCGCAGGCAGTCTGACAGCAGCCGGTCCAGGCCCTCTTCAATGGTGTTGAGCTTGCCGAGATCCTGCTGGCGGTCGCGCAGGACATCGTCGTACTTCGGTTTCAACGAACAGCCTCTGCGGCTCATGCCCCAGACGATTGCATCGCGGTCCATCAGCGCCTCGGTCAGTCCCAGACCCAGGCCGCTGCTGTTGCCCGTGATGAAGACATTCATGATTCAATTCCCTCCGGTTGTGGTTCCTATGGTGGTTTCGAACAGGTTCAGGATACGACGATACTGGTCCAGCCAGCTTGATGGACGCGTGAATCCATGTCGCTCCAGCGGGTAGGAGGCTAGCTCCCAGTGCTCTTTTTCCAGATCGATCAGACGCTGGGCCAGTCGCACTACGTCCTGGTAGAAGACATTGTCATCCAGCATGCCGTGGGTGATCAGCAGGTGGCCCTGCAACCCCTCGGCGAACTCGATCGGGGATGAGCGCAGGTAGGCTTCCGGGTCGACATCGGGCGTATTGAGAATGTTCGAGGTATAGGGGTGGTTGTAGTGCGCCCAGTCGGTAACCGGGCGCAGCGCGGCCCCGGCCTGGAACACGTCGGGCGCGTTGAACAAGGCCATGAAAGCCATGAAGCCCCCATAGGAGCCGCCGTAAACGCCGACCCGCTCGGGATTGGCGCCGTGCTCACTGACCAGCCATTCGACCCCGTCGATCAGATCCTGAAGCTCCGGCGTGCCCATCTGCCGGTAGATCGCCGTGCGCCAGTCGCGACCGTACCCCTGGCTGGCACGGAAGTCCATATCCAGCACGTGGTAGCCGCGCTCGGTGAGCAAATTGTGGAACATCTGCTCGCGGAAATACTGCGGGTAGCGCAGATGGGTGTTTTGCAGATAACCGGCGCCGTGTACG
This sequence comes from Wenzhouxiangella sp., assembly GCA_007119095.1. GTDB lineage: Bacteria > Pseudomonadota > Gammaproteobacteria > Xanthomonadales > Wenzhouxiangellaceae > Wenzhouxiangella. The sequence continues at coordinate 1,724 of SKQI01000237.1, forward strand.
AACAGCACCACCGGATGGCCACCTTCGGGCGCCTCGGTCCGGGCCGGATAGAACTTCGACCAGATTGGTCCGGCGCCATCGCTGGAGTCAATCCCGACAATCTCAGGGGGCTGCCATTCCATCGTCCGGAACTGCTCGCTGCGGGTATCGGTCAGGCGCTGGATGTCGCCGCCGTCGCGGCTGACCAGGCCGACCTGGGCCGGCAGGTAGGGTTCGGAAAAACGGACCAGGATCTGCTCATGGCCCGGCAGCACGGTGAAAGACTCGATGCCGCGATGCTCGGTCAGCCGGGTCAGGCGGTTACGGCGCAGATCCAGCCGATACAGGTCGTACTCGGTAGGGTGGCTGCGGTTGGACAACAGGTACACGGTGCGCCCATCGGCCTGCACGGCCGGATCCATGACCTCGAACTCGCCCGACGTGTGGGCACGGACGCGACCGCGCCGGGCATCGACGGTGTGAAAATGGCTGTAGCCACTTTCCTCGGACAAGAACCAGATCGTATCGGCGCCCGGCAGCCAGCCGAAATCATTGAACGCCCAGTTGATCCAGGCCTCGTCGGTCAGACGGTGGCGTGAAACCAGCTCTGGCGAGCCGGTATCCACAGTGGCAATCCAGCGATCCTTGTTGTCAATCGCGCGTAGCATCACGGCAGCCTGCCCGCCGTCGGGATGCCACTGCAAACCAACCACGGCCAGAGCCCGGTTCTGTCCTTCCGGCAGCGGGTCGATTTCCTGGTCGGCCTTAAGCTCCGCCAGCGGATCATCCTGCACGCCGGGTAATTCATCAAAGGCCAGCTCGTGCTTTTCACGCTCGACCAGATCCAGCAGCCACAAGGACTGCGGCGCCGGCACATTGCGCCCGACCTGGGTACGAACCTCCTCGATATCGACATAGCCGTCCAGGGTCACGTAGTGCGGCATCCGCTCGCGCCGACCGGCATTGTGGCTGGCTGCTCTTGCCGCCAGCAGCAGCCAGCGTCCGTCGGGGGACAGGCTGGAGTTGACCGGCTGCATCGCATCACCCAGGTACCAGGGTGCCGCTGCCCGGCTGGCATCCTCGCGCGCCGCCTGGCGTTGGGCCTCGCGACTGAGGCGCTCGCGCTCGACATCGGCACGCAGGCTGGAAAACAGGCGCAGCTGCATTTGCTCCAGGCTGTCCTCGGGCTCGGCGTCCGGGTCTTTTTCAAACCGCAGATTCGCTGCCGGCCAGGCCAGCCCGGATCCGATTTCAACCTGCCACCACTGCGCACCGCGCCGGAATACCAGGCGGTCGCCGGACGGGCTGAACATCGGCTGGGCATCGCCCTCGGTGCTGCGGGTGAGCTGGCGGGCTTCCTCCTCGCCTGTCAGGCGCACGAACAGATTGCCGTCACGCACGAAGGCCACTTGCCCGCTGGCATCGTGAAATACCGGATTCGGCCCGTCGATCCCGGCCTGGTCGGCAAAGCCCAGCCTCTCGACCGAACCATCGGTCAGCCGAATCCGGTACACATCACGCTGCTCGGTCTCATCGCGCCGCACCCGATAGACCAGCGCCGACCCATCCAGCTGCCACCAGGCAGCCTCCACCGGCGGCCCCATCCAGGACGGATCGGCCATGATCTGACGCAAATCCACCGACCCCGCCAGCCCAACCGGCGCCAAACCCAACAACATGACAAACAAAAAACCACGACCCAGCACGGCAAAATCTCAAACAAAGAAAACAACCCAAAGCATACCCCAACAACCCCAACCCCCCACCACCCGCCTTTCCCCTTTCCACTACCCCAACCCAATTCGCTTTATAAACATTCAGGTCGGAACCAAACCCAAAGTTGCAAGCCGTCCTCGGGTGGGCGATTTCGCTGAAGGCTAAGTGGTCCTTCAACCTGATAATTCAGGATTCAGCGTTCCTGTGGCGCTTCGCTGCAAGGCGCGCCGCGCAGGGAATGGCTCTAGCCCTTGCCAAGCGGCGGAACGCGGCAGCGGAGCGCCACAGGAGCGCCCGAAGGGTTGGCCTGTCAGCGTCCATGGCTGCGTTCCGGCGCTTGCGAAGGGCGACGGCCATTCACTGCGAGCCGCGCCTTGCCCTGAACGCTGACAGACCAACTGAACCCTGAATTATCAGGTTGAAGGACCACTAACCACCGCGTCGAACTGAAGCGGAATTCACCACCCGAGGACGGCGTCCCCAACTCAATCGAAGCCAAACTAAAAAGCCAACAACCCAAAATCAAAAGCGAACACCTCACACCCCTTGACCACAAAAATATCCCTGCTATAATTCTCTGCTCGATTGCGGGGTGGAGCAGTCTGGCAGCTCGTCGGGCTCATAACCCGAAGGTCGCAGGTTCGAATCCTGCCCCCGCTACC
>SKQI01000172.1 GCA_007119095.1 Wenzhouxiangella sp.
ACGCCAGTGAGATGGAGCGAGTCAAGGTCATCGCCAAGGTAAAGATGGCGACCATCAACCACCATGACTGAATTCGCCTCACCAACTCCAGGCGAGCGTCCGCAGCCAAACGCGACCGCAGAAGAAACACCAGCACGCTGGCCAGACTCAGCAGCGCGAATATACTGCCCAGCGCCATGGCGACCACAGGCTCCACGTTCAGCCAGTCCATATCAAGAAGCGCCTGCCAAGGCCGCGCGAGATCGCCGAACGATGGTGACCGCAGAAAGCAAGATTACCAGTATCAACACCCAGTCAAGCCAGGTGCCAACCGCACCTCCAGCGCCAACCCAAAGCGCGAGTGCACCGAGCACAAAGGCCCGGTCGCTTTTGCCCATCGGTCCGTCATATCGACGTTCAGCGCCCACCTGAAGCGCCAGCACACCGGCCATTTCGCTGATCATGGCAAGCACGACGACTACCACCACAAGATGGCTATTGAAGGCCAAAACCATCGCCAGCGGCAGATACAGCGCCGCATCGGAAATCACATCACCCAATTCATTCAGGATCGCGCCCAGGTGCGAGCGCTGGTCATGCTCCCGGGCCAGCATGCCGTCAATGGCATTGAATGCCATGCGCAGAAACAAGAACCCCGGCAGCAGCAGCAAAGGCCAGGCCATTGCCGGCCAGAAGAAAATGCACGCGCCCACGCCTACCGAAAGCACCATGGCGAAGATCGTCACCGCATTGGCATTGACACCTGCAGCCGCCAAGCGACGAACGATGGGTCGCAGCAATCGCTGAAAGGCAGGCTTCAGTTGATAAATGCTGGCCAAGCAAAATGCCTCTCGGAATGTTGATCTTTCAAAAATACCGTAGCCACGCATTGCTGGCAATCAGCCTGATGAGGGTTATCGGGCAGGCCAGAGAAGAGTGAACGGCCAAGGCATGATTTTGTCGAATCTTGTGAATCCAAATTACCTCAAGGCTACCTGATGTACAAATTGCTATTCTTTCCGATGTTCATTGGCCTCGCGCTTGCCCTGATCGGATGCGGCGGCCCGGATACTGAAACCGCAGTGCCGCCCGAGCCGGAAGAAACCGCAGAAACCCGCGAAGCGCCGCGGCGTGACGAGCCCGTCGACCGGGAGCTGGAAGCCTTAACAGAGGGGCCGACCACCGAACACGAGGCCACTGTCGAAGTCCGTGAAGAACACGACGGCGTCATTCTTGACGACGACCGTGAAGAAGTGAACTGGTGGGACGATGACGAGCTGGCCGAATCCCTTGGTCTGGAGCCAGAGCAACGCACCCGTTTGCTAGAGGCTCGCGAAGCGCTGCTTGATGCTCGCATGGAAGGACGTGCGCGGATGGATCAACAGCGCGATCTGGAGCCACAGGCTGAAGGCGACGCCGATCGGCTGGCCGAACTGCGCGAAAGTGCCGGCTTGATCCAGCAGGAAATGGATGAAGCCGAGCAACTCTGGCAGGACACCGTGATCACGACCCTGAGGCCAGAGCAGCTTGAACAAATTCGGGATCTGATTGAACCCTGAGTTTGCAACGGCCTTGTAAACCAAGGCTGCAACGCCTCGAACCAAGCCCGGGTGATCAGACGCCCGGGCTTTTTTGTCTGCCCGGTACCAACGCGTATGACCAACCCGCCACCCCGGTCTTTCTGGCACAGACCAGGCGCCATTTACGACTTTATTTAAGGGAGAAGACAAAAACGCGTTGGATGACCATGAAGCGAATCGTACTGGGGCTTGTGATTTTGCTTGCCTTTTTGACCGGCCTGCCGGCTGTTTACCTCGGTGTCACCATCTGGCGCGCTCACGGTGGTCTGCCAGCATGGGACGGCGATGTTGCCGTAGCCGGCCTGGACGGGCCGGTGGAAATCCTGCGCGATCGCAACGGCGTCGCCTATATCAATGCAAATACCCAACGCGATGCGATCTTCGCCCAGGGTTTCATCCACGCCCAGGACCGCTTCTGGCAGATGGCGGTCACCCGTCAGACCATGGCCGGGCGGCTGGCCGAATGGATGGGCCGCCCGGCGCTGGACTCCGATCGCTACATGCGCCACTTTGCCGGGGAAGACATGGCGCGTCGGTTATGGGCGCAATTTCCCGAGGAAGAACGTCCGCTGCTGGAAGCCTACGCCGCCGGCGTCAACGCCTGGCTGGACAGCCCGGCTTACCGTCGTCCGCCGGAGATGGTGATCCTGCATGTCCAGCCCGAGCGCTGGCGGCCGGAAGATGTGTTCCTGATATGGCGCGGCTTTTACGAGGCCATCTCCATATTCGGCATGGAGTCGATACGGGCCCGGATCCGCGGTATTTCGGCACACCCGTCGGCCGAGCACATGCTGGATGGGTCCACCGACATCACCGTGCCGATCATTCCGGCCGACGAAGTCATCAAGCTCGTGCAGCGCTCCCAGCCGATCAAGCAGGGCAGCTTTTCCAACAGCTGGCTGGTGTCAGGCGAACACACCGCCAGCGGCCTGCCGCTGCTGGCCAACGACCCGCAGTTGCAGGCCACGCTGCCCAATGTCTGGCACCTGGTGCATTTGTCCTTCGGCGAGCGCCGCCTGGTCGGCGCATCAGCCCCCGGCGTTCCCGGGATCTTCGTCAGCCATAACGGTCGCGTTGCCTGGGGTGCGACCGCCGCCCTGGTCGATGTCCACGACATCGCCCTGGTGCAGCTCGACCCGGACAATCCGGAACGCTACCGCCGCGGCCCGAATGAACCCTGGCAGGATTTTTCGATTCGCAGCGAATCCATTCGGGTGCGCTTCGGTCGCAGCGTGGAACAACCGGTCCGGCAAACGCCCGAGGGCATCGTCAGGCTGTGGGAAGAAATGCCGGAAGCGCATTTCCGCGACCAGCCCGGCACGCAGCGCGAATACCGCTATCTCGGGCTGGACTTTGACGCCTCGCCCGCCGCCCAGCTTCGCATCGGTATGGCGGGCAACGTCGAGCAAGCCCTGGCGGCAGCAGCCGCTTTCCGGGGCCCGCCCTTCAACATGAACGTGGCCGACGTTGAAGGTAATGTCGCCTACCTGATGGCCGGCGCCATCCCTCTGCGACCGGAAGCGCACGCGCGCAGCATCGCGCTGGCGCCGGACGACAGCAATGCCCGAACCTATCTGCCGTCCAGCGAAAACCCGCGCATGATCAACCCGGCCAGTGGCCGCATCGTTACTGCCAACCAGCGCATCATCGGCGATGAGTATCTCTACTACCTGTCGGACTTCTACGCCTCGCCGGATCGCGCCCTGCGCATCCACGAGATGCTCGATGAGCGCGACGTTCACGAACCGGCCAGTTTTCTGGCCATGCAGATGGACACCCTGTCTCCGCCGGCGCGAAGAATGGTGCCGATGTTGCTGGAAGCCGAACCCGCCAGCGAAGCGGATGCCGAGCTCATGCAGCGTCTGGCTGACTGGGACTACCGCTTTGACCTGGACTCGACGGGTGCGCTGATCTTCCTGGTCTGGGGCGAACTGCTCAGCCGCACCATTCTGGACGACGAGATGGGGCCCATATGGGCCGGGCGGCGTCACGGTTTCGATATCACCGAGCGCGCCCTGAACGGCCGGCACCCGGAATGGTGCAACAACATCAACACAGCCGACCGGATCGAGCCCTGTGCCGAACTGCTGACCGAGACCCTGACCGAAGCGCGCGAGATGCTGCAGTCCACGTTCGGGTCCAATCCCGCCGAGTGGACCTGGGACCGACAGGCACACCTCGAGCCCCACCTGGGCTTTGCCGGGCTGCCAGTGCTCGATCGAATGTTCTCGCGCCGCCTGCCGCGTCCGGGCGGCCCGGAAACCGCGTTTACCGTCTACGTCCAGACCGGCCATGCGCCGGACTTTTCGCGTTCGTTTTTTAACTCCAGCTTGCAGATGATTCTCGACCTGTCCGACCTCGAGAGCTCGCTGTTCATGATCAGCGGCGGCCAGTCCGGCCACTTCCGCTCGCCGCACTACCACGACCTGACCCCGGCCTGGACCCGCGGCGAGCGCTTCACCA
>SKQI01000112.1 GCA_007119095.1 Wenzhouxiangella sp.
GGTCGGCGGTGTAGTCCAGCGCCTCTTTCAGGCAGGCGACGGCCGAACCAATCGGCCCCCAGGTAATTCCATAGCGGGCCTGGCTCAGACAGGACAACGGGCCCTTCAGGCCAACCACATTGGGCAAACGGTTGGCCTCGGGAACACGGACGTTGTCAAAATACAGTTCGGAAGTGACCGAGGCGCGCAAAGACATCTTGGAGCGAATATCACGCGCCTCGAATCCCTTGAAGCCCTTCTCGACGATGAAACCCTGGATGCCATCGTCGGTGCGTGCCCAGACGATCGCCAGGTCGGAAATCGTGCCGTTCGTGATCCACATCTTGGCACCATTGAGAATCCAGTCGTCACCGTCACGGCGCGCGTGGGTCTTCATATTCGCCGGATCAGAGCCGCCGTGCGGCTCGGTCAAACCGAAACAGCCAATCGCCTTGCCAGCCGCCATATCAGGCAGCCAGCGCTCCTTCTGTTCTTCCGAACCGAAGGCGTAGATCGGATACATGCACAGTGAAGATTGCACCGAAACGAAACTGCGCAGTCCCGAGTCGCCGCGTTCCAACTCCTGGCAGATCAGCCCGTAGCTGACCGCGTTCAGACCGGCGCAACCATAGCCGTCGAGGCTCGAACCCAACAAACCCAGATCGGCAATCTCACTGATCAGTTCGCTCGGAAATCGACCCTCATCAAAGCAATCGGCGATCAGCGGCAGGGCTCTTTCATCGACAAAGCGGGCCACGCTGTCGCGAATCATTTGCTCTTCTTCGCTAAGCTCGGCGTTGATGTCGTAGAGATCCAGGGGGTCAAGTGCTCGCATGATTACAGGGCTTCCAGAAAGTCGGTCGTAGCCCGGCATTGTAATTCATCAGGCCGATGGGACGATCAAGATTTAGGCCTCACACCAGGGTCTTGCGGTAGCAAGTTACCTGCCTTATTAGCCCGAATAATTCATGAACATACGCGCGCCCTCGCTAGTCTATTGTCCGCACAGCGGATTCTCCTCAGTCGGCCGTATGACCCGATACGGCGCTCCATCGGAAAATCCCCTGTGCGAACAATATCCTGCGCGATCATCGCGCGAGTTCATGAATTATCCGGGCTAGTGGTCCAGACGCCGCCGGCTCCGGCCCGTCCGGGCAAACCCCGCCGAAAGGCTACCCAGAAGGCAAGCAGGGCCGCTATAATGCGCGATTCGACGCTTTTAACGAATTTGGCGCCTTCTGATGATTAAAAGACTGCTAACGGCCGCCATGCTGTGCGGCGTGATTTCCTCCTCCGCACTGGCACAGGGCGGCGATGCCGAGCATGGTCGTGTTATTGCCTTTACCTGCGCAGGATGTCACGGTATCCCGTTCCACCAGAATGTCTACCCGACTTATTCGGTTCCGCGTATTGGAGGGCAGAGCGAGGGATACATCATCGCGGCATTGCGCGCCTATCGTTCCGGCGAACGTCGTCATCCAACCATGCAGGCACAAGGCAACACGCTGTCTGACCAGGATATTCTAGACATCGCCGCCTACCTGTCCGAACTGGGAGACCGCCAGCAGTGAAAACCCTGATTATTCCCGCGATGGTCGCTGGCCTTGTCAGTGTGAGCCTAAATGCCTCGGCCGGCAACCTGGCGCGCGGCCAGGAAATTGCCAACGAGGTCTGCGCTGCCTGCCACGGCATCGATGGCAACCTGGTTTTGGCGCCGGACTATCCCAAGCTGGGTGGTCAGCACGCTGATTATCTGGAGTTCGCACTCAGGGCCTACCGGTCAGGTGATCGAGACAACGCGATCATGGCACCGTTTGCACGCGACCTCAGCGACCAGGATATTCGTGATCTGGCTGCCTGGTACTCGCGCCAGGAAAGCCACCTGGTCGATATGCCGCGTTCGCGGCGGCGCTGAAACAGCAGAAACAAGCCCGCGCCGGTTCCGGGCGGGCCTCACACCCGCAAAAACAACTCAGTAGTAAGGATTTTCTCCGCTTGCATGGTCGGTTGCGTCGATCACGTGGCGGACCTCCGGCAATTCCTGCTTCAAGGTGGTCTCGATTCCCTGCTTCAAGGTCACATCCACCATGCCGCAACCGTGGCAACCGCCACCAAATTGCAGCACGACATCGCGATCCTCTGTCACATCCACAAGACCAACCACACCCCCGTGTGAGGCCACCATGGGGTTGATTCGTGCGTCCAGCACCCACTCGACACGCTCCCGCAAGGGCGCATCATCCGCCGGCTTGCTTCCTTTAAGCCCGGGCGCACGAATTGACAGCTCCCCGCCCATGGCATTTGCTTCAAAGTCGATCATGGCGCCGTCAAGCGCACCCGCGCTTTCGGCTGCCACGAACAAGGTAAAGCGCTGACAGTCCATTGCCTGATCGCTACCCTGCTCGGCGCCGTCAGGGCAATAGGTCAGCTCGACGTCAGCCGACGGCGTGCCTGGATTAACAGTCCTGAGGCGAAGATTAGTCCCTTCGGGCTGCTTTGACAGCAACTGGGAGAAGTAATCGCGAGCGGATGGAGTAATAGTAAGCATGGATCTTGAACGGGCTGATTGAGCTATCAACAATGCAGGCGAGTCAGTCGACTTTCAAGCGAGCTGCCAGCCAGGGCAAGGCATGGTCATAGCGCCAGTCTATGCCCGAGTGAGTGCCATCAAACTCTTCGAAGTGATGTGAAACGCCGGCCCCGCGCAACAGGTCATGCAGCTCACGGGTACCGTAGTGAATGAAGTACTGATCGCGCCGGCCAACATCCAGCCACAGACCGCTCAGGGCATTGAGCGCGTCCAGCGATCGAGGCGCCCGACGCAGCGGATCAAAAGCCAGCCAACGCTCCCAGACTTCGGGATCAAGGCGACAGGTACGCAAGTCAAACGGCAACTTGAGCCCCAGCGGCTGCGACGGGTCCGGTGAGTAGCTTGCCGCCAGACACAGGGTCATCAGGGTATGAAAGGCCGCCCCGCCCGGTCGCCGGTCACGCCAGAAGGTTTGCACAAACGCCTCGACATTGCCCTCATGCCTGGCGAGCACATCGCAGGCAACGGGAAAATCGCGTTGGTAGACCCGGTCAAAACCACAGTCGCCGGCATGGCTGGCCACCACCCCAAAATGCCCTGGATGAGCCATTGCCAAATGCAGCCCGCCAAAGCCGCCGGAAGACTTGCCAAACACGCCCCGGGCCTCTGGCTTCGGGATGGTTCGGAAGCTGGCATCCACCTCGGGGATCAACTCGTGAACCAGATAATCGGCATAGTTGCCCAGCGCCGGGCTGTTGACATACTGGTTACCGCCCAGTGCGGTGTAGCAATCCGGGAAAACCACCACTGCAGGGGGCATCTTGCCGGTCCCGATCAGTCGATCAATCCGCTGCGGTAGCGTCTCGCCCTGGTTGCGCCAAGCGACCTGACCGAGACCGGAATTGGTATAGGCAGCCAGCGACCAGAGCACCGGGTAGCGCCGCTGCGACTCGGCGTCATAACCAGGCGGCAGGTAGACCGGATGTTGGCGCAGCGTCGGATCCCCGAGCGGGTTACCGTCGAGGATCCCGGATTGATGCGCCAGCATCACAAGGTTTCCGCTGGGCCAATCCGATTGAGGACGGAGCGGCTTCAGGGTCATGAGGCAGCCCGATTGGCAATGGCCACGACCTTCTTGCGCGGCTGCTTCGCCTGACCCATTTCCGGAACAAGGTCCAGCAGCACCTGCTGCAGCGCCGCGCTATCGTATTGCTGCACGCCCTGTTCGGCACGACGAAGACAGGAGATCAGCTCCGGGCATGCCCGGTCGCCATTGCGGGTCAGAAAGATCTTTTCATGCGCTGTTTTTGCGTACGATTCATGGGCATGGAACAGCTCTTCAAACAGCTTCTCGCCCGGCCGCAAGCCCGTATAGACAATTTCGATATCTCGACCGGGCTCCTTGCCGGCAAGGCGAATCAGCTGCTCGGCCAGATAACTGATACGCACCGGCTCACCCATATCGAGCACGAAAACCTCACCGCCCTTGCCCAGCACACC
>SKQI01000226.1 GCA_007119095.1 Wenzhouxiangella sp.
CTGGCGCAGCATGTGAAACCTGAAAAAGATTGGTATTTGAAGTATTGCCCGACCAGATCGCGTCAGCTGTTTGTTGTTGCGTCAGGTTCAGACACCCAAGCGCGGGAATTCTCGGATTATACAGTGCGCAATGAGGATCGGCTTCCGCCATCTCCGTACCATCCCAATTCACCCAGGGTCGATAAGTACGGTCCGGATTATAGAAAACTGCATTGTTATTGGCTGAACGCAGGACAAAATTATGGAGGTCATTATCTCGGAAGAGGGGAACGCGATTGGGATAGTCAGCTCCACCATATAGGCCAACGGGCCGAGGAAACATGAAATATTGGAATGTCAGACCATCCGGCATGTTCTCCCAATGCATCGAGCCCGAATCATCCAATGTGAACATGATGTTCGGATCGATCGAAGTCGCCAGGAACAGCGGGTTCTGCGAGATATTGAGATCGCTCGCCGAAGCCTGCTGCGGCAAGCCGGTCGTCAGGGCCAGCGTAAAAGCGAGTGAGGCGATCTTGATTTTTTCAGACAGCATGATCAGTCTCCTTGGCGCGGCTTACTGCGGCCAGTAAAAAATACTTTGCACGATGGCTTCCGAGTCACCGGCCGGGCTGGCGCCTCGGGCAACAATCAGGTAATACTCCCCGGCGTTTCCCATGCCTACCTCGGAAACCGGTCGACAGGCCGATGCGAAGGTCAGCCCGGCCTCTACGTAATCACTGAGATCGACGATCAGGTATTCCCTGCCCGTCGTCGGCGCGATTCGCCACGGTATCGTGCCCGCGTTGTTCCAGTCCCACGAAGTAGGCGCCGACATCGAACAGTCATTAACGAGCAGATCCATACCCGGTGCCCCTCCTGTCCCCCAGGTCGGAATCACGCCCAGCCCGCCCGAGCCTCCTTCGGCAAGTTCGGCAACGCGTTGCTCGATCTCGCGCAAGGTCTCCTCGGCGCGCTGGAAAGCGATGTTGTTCTGGGTAACGTTGCCCGCCATACGCTCCTGCATGATGGAGACATTGCTGGCCGAGAGGCCAAGAACGGTCATGATCAACAAAAGAATCAGCCCGATCAGCAGCGCCGCGCCCGATTGTGTCGCCCGATGAAAAGTCTTTGCGCGCATATCAAAGCACCAGTTGTTGGTTTCTCAAGCTAATAGAAGTCGTGAATGGCTGCCGAAGGCGCCCGTCTTGAGGATGTTCGAATTGAGTGGCGACCAGATCGAACGTCCGCCGTAACGCGTCCGCACCCATGTTTTCGGAGGACCGCAGGGTCATCGCCAAGCGCAGTCCGATCACGAAGTCCCAGTCGGGGACCCCGTCAGCTGTCACCCAGAAATCCACGGTCTGGCCATCTCCGCCCTGGTCAGCCGGAAGGCTGTAACCGTAGAGCACTTGGAGGGTCTCGACGCCGGCGACCAACTCTTCATATCGAACCGGTTCGGCGGCTGTCGGGCTGATCACGGCGCGCCACAGGCCAGGCTCTTCCGAAGTGGCGTTATAGCCAATGTACAGTGCTTGGCTGCGCACACGAAAAACCTGCATGGTGTCGCCGTACGCAGCGCTCCAGTTCAAACCCCGATTTCCCGGTCGGGGTGCAGCACAACCGGTGGCCGCAGCCGTTAGCGTGGCGGCATTCGAAGCCGCGGTGTTCTGAAACAAATCGGCACCGGTGGTGCAGTTGGTCACGAAAGTCAGTTCGTTGTTGTCCAGGGTGCTGGCCTGAGTCAGGTCGATGTCGGCATCAGCCTGGGCATGCGGCGGGGTCACTGTCGTTGCCGGGATCGGCTCAATCGAGCGCAGCATCAAGACATCGCTGCCGGGCACCACCCGGCCATCGAGAAACGCTGGCAGATCAAAGGAGCCGCCGTCGTACGCCACTTGCCAATCGTTACGGTTGCCGGCAGCCGGGACCAGGTCTGCCTCGGTTGCCAGTGCGTTATACGTATCACCCAAACCCGTGCCCAAAAACTCCCAGCCGACCACCGATCGGATATCGTCAAAAATCGCGGTGAACTCGTTGCCGCAGTCATTCAGGTGATTCCTGATCGGAATCTGGGCGGCGCAGGTGCCGTAGAAGTTAACCGCACGCGTCTCTCTCTTCAGGAGTTCCATGGCAAAGCGTCCGTTCTCCTGAACGCGCGCCAGCGCCTCGTTTGCGGCGTATGTCGCCTTGTTGCCTGCAAACAGGCCGATCATCGCTGCAACGACCAGCAGCCCCAGGGCTAGTGCGACCATCAGCTCAATCAGGCTGAACCCCGCAGCGGAGTTGGTCGATTTCCTGCCGGTCGCTCTCTGGTCCTGCTTCATCCCAATCACCCTAAATTCTGGTCGTGATGACGACACTTTCAGCTCCGCCGGCATCGGCTATTCGGGTCTCGCCCCACCCGACTGTCACAGTGATCTGCCCCGCCGCACAGTCTGGAAAAGCGACCGTCAGGGTGCCCGCAGGCAGTTGGGCGGCGACGAAGTTGTTCCACCCGGTAAGCACGGCAGCGGGAATCGAGCACGTGTTAATCACAGCAGAGCGATTGACGCGAGAAAAATCCGCCACCTCGTAGGCGATGTTGGTCGCCTGGGTGCGGTAATAGGCGCTTTGGCCAGACTGCAGCGTCAGACTCTGCAGTGACGCCAGGCCAAGCAAGCCGATGGCAAAGACCAGAACAGCCACCATGACCTCGATTAAAGTTACACCACGCTGAGTTCGAAACATGCTCACACCATTTTTCAACAAGTGATTTCTCGAACAGACGACCGACCCGTGCGAACAATCTCCACTTCGCGCCCCACATTGAACCTGCAGCTCGGAAGCCGAACCTGAAAGTCGTAGGGAAACGTCCCACCGGCCGCGTCGACGCGACCATCCGGAAGAAAACGGACGAATGTTGGAAGGCCGCCCGGGTCGTCAAACTCCAGGTCACCGCGCAAGCCATCCCAGACCCGCAAGACCTGGTCAACGCTGACCGTGCCAGTACCAACCACGCTGTCATCAACCGTGACGATCCAGCCGTCGGCCCAGTTTCCGCCGCATGTCACACCGTCCGTGCTTGGACACAGCGACACGGGAATACGCCGCTTGAGCGCCTCGTTGCGGCCAAGCTGCATGGATCCAAGCAGTTCATTGGCGCTGCCGGCCATTCGGTTGGTCGCAATGAGCCGCTGGAACGACGGCGCGGCTAGCGTCAGCAAAATCGCCAGAATGGCAATGGTCACCATCAGCTCAATCAGCGAGAACCCGGCTGTTTGATCCGACCCCAAAGCACTGCTGTTTTGGATTTTCATTTACTAAAGATACGAAAACTGCAGCTCCAGCGCGAGTCGAAACTGACAAGCGGGGCTGGAATCGCGACAAACGGCAGGCCTGCAGACAATACAGGGCGCTGGATCCGCTCCGACCTCTGCCCACATCAATACGGTCTGATGTCGGAAATTTTTGTCGGGAAGGGATTTCTGTAATCAGCCAGGACTGTGCTGCTGGCCTCAGAGACAGGGTCTAGGACGTTCCACCCACCCGACTGGCGGCGCCGGGCGGCTAGAAGGACTACTTCCCGTAGCGCTTCTTGAACTTGTCCACGCGCCCACCGGCGTCCATCGTCCATGATCTTGTCCTTGCCGGTGTAGAAGGAGTTTGGATTTTCCTTGGTCTGGACGGTGGAGCAGGTCTTGAAGACCAGGTCGCTGGACAGGCCCTGGAAAGGGATTTGGCGGCATCTATGAATGAATATGCGAAGACTATCTTCATATTTTCGTGGTATTGTTCGCAAATGATCATCAGAAAAGCGCTGCTCAATCAGATCCACCGCGCCCTCCAGCGCAGTCGTGTCGTCATTTTGACCGGGCCCAGGCAGTCCGGGAAGACGACTATGGCCCGGCAGGTGGTCAAAGAAGACTCGATCAACTACTTCGACCTGGAGGACTCGGTAAGCCTGGCCCGGCTGGAGGAGCCGATGACGGCGCTGCGACCACTGGAGGGTCTGGTCGTGATCGATGAAATCCA
>SKQI01000232.1 GCA_007119095.1 Wenzhouxiangella sp.
ATGGTCACCCGCTCATCGCGGCTGAAAGCAAGAATCAGCCAGGAGTGCAGCGATGAGTTGATCGCAAACAGCACGCCAAAGATCAACAAGCCTGTCACCAGGGTCACGGTCAACCAGGTTTGCGGCCCCGAGGCCATCAGCGTGGCAAGCGTCAGGGCGGCCGGCACCAGGGCCAACGCCCAGGCCCAACCGCGCACACTGTTGATCAGCACCGCTTCGCTACGGTGACTGGCACCCAGCAGCCTTGGAGCGGCGGCCTGAACCGCGCCATAGAGAATGATCCACAGCGCCATGAAGCTGCCAATCAGAAAGAACGCGGCCCGATTTCCTTCCACCGTGCCATCCGACAGCACCGCGTAGAAATACACCGGCAGGCCGACCACGAACCAGACATCGCGCGCACCAAACAGGAAAACGCGAGCAAGACTCAGCCAATTGACGTTGGCAGACTTCGAAAACACCTCGGAAAAGCGCGCGCTTTTCCGGCCCTTGGGCAGCCCCGGTGGCATCGCCACCAGCACGGCCAGCAGAATCACACCCAGCACGCCGGCCATGACCAGCACTGCCGGGACGAATCCCAGCGTGCCCAGCATCGCCGCGCCGAGCAGGAACCCAAGGCCCTTGACCGCATTCTTGGATCCGGTCAACAGCGCCACCCAGCGAAACAGCCCACCGCCCTCTTTCGGCGCCAGCAGCTTGACCGCCGACTTCGACGACATCTTGGCCAGGTCCTTGGCCACGCCGCTGGCTCCCTGGACCAGCATGACATAGATGACCGAGACACCCAGCGCCCAGCCCGGATCGAGCTGCGCCAGCGCCAACAAGGCCAGCACCTGCAGCGCCAGACCGGCGTACAGCGTCCTGGTCAAGCCAAAGCGCGCCGCAATCCAGCCGGCCGACAGGTTGGTCAGCACGCCGGCCAATTCGTAGAGGATGAACAGATAGGCCAGCTGTACCGGCGTAAAGCCGAGCACGTGGAAGTGCAACAGCACCAGCATCCGCAGCGCCCCGTCGGTGAGCATGAAGGCCCAGTACGAGGCCGTCACCGCGACGTAGGCGGCCAAGCCCTCAGGCCGCGCTGGCCGAACCGGGGTCACTACAATCCAGCCATCAACGCCACGTCCACCAGCCGATGCGCGTAGCCCATCTCGTTGTCGTACCAGGCATACACCTTCACCTGCGTGCCGTTGACCACCATGGTGGACGGCGCATTTATCACCGCCGAGCGCTGCTCATTGGTGAAGTCGGCTGAAACCAGCGGACGTTCCTCGTAGCCGAGAATACCCTTCAGTGGTCCCGCGGCAGCAGCCTGAAACACTGCATTGACTTCCTCAACGCTGGTCTCGCGCTTAACCTCGAACACGCAGTCGGTCAGCGAGGCATTCAGCAAGGGCACCCGAACCGCATGACCGTTCAGCCGCCCCTCAAGCTCCGGATAAATCAGGGTGATGGCCGTGGCACTGCCGGTCGTTGTCGGAATCAGAGAGTTCAGTGCCGAACGCGCCCGGCGAAGGTCTTTGGCAGGCCGGTCGACAATAGTCTGGGTGTTGGTGACATTGTGGATGGTCGTGATTGAGCCATGGCGTATGCCAATTGCCTCATGCAGCACTTTCACCACCGGCGCCAGGCAGTTGGTGGTGCAGGAAGCGGCCGTCACGATGCGATGGCGCTCGGGATCGTAAACATCATGGTTGACCCCGTAGACGATGTTTGCCGTCGGCCCATCCTTGACCGGCGCCGACACCACGACCCGCTTCACCCCGGCAGCAAAATAAGGCGCCAGCGCAAGTTCAGACTTGAAGGCACCGGTGCAGTCAATCACCACGTCAACGCCGGCCAGGGGCAGCGATGACAACTCGCGGGTGCCGACGAAGGGCAACCGCCGACCGTCGATCACGACACTGTCTGCATCATGGTCAAAATCGGCGGCCCAGCGACCATGGACGCTGTCGAACTCCAGCAGGTGCGCGTGCATGGCCGGATCACCGACCGCATCATTGATCCAGGCGATCTCGGCACCGCGCTCCAGCAGCGGCTTCAGCGCCAGCTTGCCTATACGGCCCAGGCCATTGAGCGCGTAGACAGTCAAAACGAATTTACTGGTCGTCTGATTTCTTGTCTTCGTTCATCAAAGTGCGTTCCATCTCGTCACGCGGCGAGTGGCGCAGGTCCTTGCCTTCGACCAGGTAGATGATGTACTCACCGATATTCTTGGCATGGTCACCGATGCGCTCCAGCGAACGGGCAATCCAGATGCAATCCAGCACCCGGCGCGTGCTGCGCGGATCTTCAACCAGGTGGGTATAGTACTGGCGCAGCAGGCCTTCGTACTCGGCATCAACCTTCTCATCTTCACGCACCAGGGCCATGGCCACCTCCGGAACCAGGCGGACGAAACCATCCAGGGCATCATGCAGCATGCCGCGCACGGTCACGCCCATCGACTCCAACTCGTGGTAATTGCCGCGCGGGCGGTCGGTGTCGGCCAGACCAACGGCAATCTTGGCAATCCGCTCAGCCTCGTCACCGACCCGCTCCAGATCGTTGACGGTCTTGATGATGGCCAGCACCAGACGCAGATCACTGGCCGTAGGCTGGCGACGGGCAAGGATCATGTTGCACTGGGCGTCGATGTCCTTTTCCATCTGGTTGACTTCGTCATCCATGTCGATGACCTGCTGGGCTCGGGCTGTGTCGCCATCCACCAACGCGGTCAGAGCCTCGCGCACCATCTCCTCGGCCATTCCCCCCATGGCCATCACGTCCTGGCGCAACATTTCCAGCTCCTGGTTGAACTGGCGCGAAATGTGCTGCTCGAAATGCTTTTCCATGATTATTAAGCTCCAACAAGGCGGCCAAGGCCGCCCAAGCCCTCAATTATCAGCCGTAACGGCCGGTGATGTAGTCTTCAGTGGCCTTTTGGGCCGGATTGGTGAATAGCTTGGCGGTATCGTCGTATTCAATCAGCTCCCCCAAGTACATATAAGCGGTAAAGTCGGACACGCGCGCGGCCTGCTGCATGTTGTGGGTTACGATCACGATCGTGTAGGTTTCCTTCAGATCGATGATCAGCTCTTCGACCTTCGCCGTGGAAATCGGGTCCAGCGCCGAGCACGGCTCGTCGAGCAGAATCACCTCCGGCTCGATAGCAATGGCGCGGGCAATCACCAGGCGCTGCTGCTGACCGCCAGACAATCCAAAGGCATTGTCATTGAGCCGGTCCTTGACCTCGTCCCAGAGTGCCGCCCGACGCAGAGAGTTTTCCACCACCTCGTCGAGCTTGCGGCGATTTTTCACCCCTTGCAAGCGCAGGCCATAAGCGATGTTTTCGTAGATCGACTTTGGGAACGGATTCGGCTTCTGAAACACCATGCCCACCTTGCGCCGCAGTTCCGGCACATCGACGGAAGGATGGTAGATATCCTGCTGATCGATCTTGATCTCGCCTTCGATGCGGCAAATGTCGATCAGGTCATTCATCCGGTTAAAGCAGCGCAACAGCGTTGATTTGCCGCAGCCGGACGGGCCGATGAACGCAGTCACCCGTTTTTTCGGAATGACCATGCTGATGTCCTTCAAGGCCCGGTCTGATCCGTAGTACAGATTCAGCCCGCGTACTTCCATCGAGACTTCTTCGTTGCGCAGATTCAGTGGCTTGCGCTTGCCGTTTTGAGGCAACCCGTGGCTGGCCATCGGTGCTTTCGATTGGTTCTGTTCCATCATTTGTTACCAGTCTCTAATGGTTTGGACATCATCAGTCGCCTGCGCTCTTGTAGCGCTCGCGGAGGCGGTTGCGCACGGCAATCGCGGTCAGATTCAATACCAGGATCAGCAGTACCAGTACCAGCGCCGTGGCATACACCAGCGGCCGTGCGGCCTCGGCATTCGGGCTCTGGAAGCCAACATCGTAGATGTGGAAGCCCAGGTGCATGATCCGGCGCTCCAGGTGAACGAATGGAAACTGTCCGTCCACCGGCAGGTTCGGCGCCA
>SKQI01000163.1 GCA_007119095.1 Wenzhouxiangella sp.
GATTTCTTCCTTGGAAGTCCCTTCTTCGAGCATCCGAATGGCTTGATCCGGATGTTTCCCAAAAACCTTGTAGAGTCCCGAAATTTCAATAATCGGGTCGCTATCCATCCCTTAAATTTTGATCAAAGCAAGCGGCCACCATAGAGCATTGGAGTGAAGGTTACAACCGCGGCGGCGTTTGTCTGCCCCTTCCGGACTGGCCAGCGGCCAGCCCGAGAAAGCAGGTCGAGGAAGCTGGGTCAGGGGCACTCGCCGATGCGGCGGCCTTCCAGGGTGGTGACAACGGTCATCGGGCCCATCGGCGTTTCCAGTTCCGCTCGAATGGTGCCTTCCGATGTGTCGCCGTGGAACTTCATGCTGGCGGTCATCTTCATGGTCATGCCCGACGGGTCGCTGCAGGTCATTTCGAAGTCAGCGCCATCGCGGCGAATTTCGCGACGCTGGAATTCGCACTCGTCGGCATCTTCGAAAAACGCATCGCCGGAGGCAAGGTCTTCGGCCGTCATGCAATCGCTGCTTGTATGGTTTTGTTCCGGCATCGGGAAGCCACCCTCACCCCGGATGGTGGCTGAGGTTTCCCACATGCCTGGCTCGAGGTTCGGGGTTTCAGCGGATGCCGTGGCGAAAGCGCCAGCCAGCAGAGCGCCGGCCATCAGTTGCTTGATCATGAATTTCTCCATTGCTTGGGGTGATATCGAAAGCTTGGTGAGCTGCCTGTCTCTGTAACGAATTCCAGGCTGAACATCTGCCATGCGCTTCGACTTATGGTGAATTGGCATTGTAGCCAGCCACGGTACCAGAAAGGCAAGCGATTACTTCGCCGCGAGTGAACCAGCTCTTGACCTGAAACCACCTTTGGCCCAATATATGCCCCTCACGGTAGCCCGAGAACACAATATCTTGGGTTTACGGGAATCCGGTGCGAAACAACAGGTTTCCAGTCCGGAGCTGTTCCCGCAACTGTAGGCGGCGAGTTTTCGGGTCCCGCAAGCACGGTCACTGGCAGTTAAGCCGGGAAGACCGGACCGGCAAACGTCAGAGCCGCAAGCCAGGAGACCGGCCGTGACGATATGCATGAATTTCCGGGCGGGGGTTCCCGGCGCAGCGATTTTTTCGATTCGGTCCATTCAGGCCCGACGCTTCGCCGCCTCGACATCTCCGCCCTGTTGGCAGAAACAAGAAGACGGAGAACGTCCATGGATCAGTTGGCCCACCAGATTTCCCCCGAACCGGTGCCGGAAGCGCGCCGCGCCCCGGTGCCCGCGCCGCTCGGGCCGCGCCCGGCGACCGACGAGCTGGTACTCGATCGCTCGCGCGATACCCTGCTCACCAACTTCGGCCTGCAAACCCTCAAGGATCGTTATCTGCTTGAAGGGGAAGGCCCGCAGGACATGTTTGCCCGGGTTGCCTGCGCCTATGCCGACGATGTCGAGCATGCTCAGCGGCTCTACGACTACATGTCGCGGCTGTGGTTCATGCCGGCCACGCCGATCCTGTCCAACGGCGGCACCACCCGCGGTCTGCCGATTTCCTGCTTCCTCAACTCCGTGCCCGACTCCCTGAACGGCATTGTCGATACCTGGAACGAGAACGTCTGGCTGGCTTCCAACGGCGGCGGCATCGGCACCTATTGGGGCCAGGTTCGCTCGATCGGCGAGCCGGTCAAGGGCACCGGCCAGACCTCGGGCATCATGCCGTTCGTGCACGTGATGGACGGTCTGACCCTGGCGATCAGCCAGGGCTCGCTGCGGCGCGGATCGGCAGCCGTGTATCTGGACGTCCACCACCCCGAAATCGAGGAGTTCCTGGAAATCCGCAAACCCTCGGGCGACTTCAACCGCAAGGCGCTGAACCTGCACCACGGTATCAACATCACCGATGAATTCATGCAGGCGGTGACCGAAGGCACGGACTTTGCCCTCAGGAGCCCGAAAACCGGCGCGGAGCTTAAGCGCGTCGACGCCCGCAGCCTGTGGCAGCGCATCCTCGAAACCCGGCTGCAGACCGGCGAGCCGTATCTGCTGTTTATCGACACGGTCAACCGCGACATGGCTGCGCACCAGAAAAAGCTGGGCCTGAAAGTCTCGACCTCCAACCTGTGCTCGGAGATCACCCTGCCGACCGGCATTGATCACGAGGGCAACGAGCGCACCGCCGTGTGCTGCCTGTCCTCGCTGAACATCGAAACCTGGGACGAGTGGCATGACCAGGACGAGTTCATCGAAGACGTGGCCCGTTTTCTCGATAACGTGCTGACCCACTTCATCGAATCCGCGCCTGAAGGCATGCGCCGGGCCCGCTACTCGGCCCTGAACGAGCGCTCCATCGGCCTGGGCGTGATGGGTTTTCATTCCTTCCTGCAGGCCCGCGGCATCCCGATGGAATCGGCCCTGGCCAAGTCCTGGAACCTGAAAATCTTCAAGCACGTCCGTGGCCAGATGGATGAGGCCTCGCAGTCGCTGGCCGACGAACGCGGGCCTTGCCCGGATGCGCTGCGCGTTGGCGCCAGGGAGCGGTTCAGCCACAAGCTGGCGATTGCACCGACTGCCTCGATTTCGATCATCTGCGGGGGCGTGAGCGCCTGCATTGAACCGATTCCGGCCAATATCTACACGCACAAGACCTTGTCGGGCTCGTTTACCGTGCGCAATCGGCACCTGCAGGGCTTGCTGGCCGAGCGCGGTCGCGATGATGCCGCCACCTGGGCCTCGATTCTTGAGCACGAGGGCTCGGTCCAGCACCTGGACTGCCTGGACGAGGACGAAAAGGCGGTGTACCGGACCGCGTTTGAAATTGACCAGCGCTGGGTGATCGAACTGGCCGCCGACCGCGCGCCGATGATCTGCCAGAGCCAGTCGCTGAACCTGTTCCTGCCGGCCGATATCGACAAGTGGGATCTGCACATGCTGCACTACACCGCTTGGCAGCGCGGCATCAAGAGCCTGTATTACTGTCGCTCGAAATCGATCCAGCGCGCCGGTTTTGCCGGCAAGCTCGATGCCGCCGAGCAGGTTGCCGCCGCCGCTGGCCCGACCGACTACGAGGAGTGCCTGGCATGTCAGTAAAGCAACTCGGTGAGCGCCGCCCGATTGAATTGATCGGCACAGGCCAGGTCGGCCTGCTGGAATCCACCGGCACCTACGATGTCGAGCGCTACGGCTGGGCCTATGATTTCTGGAAGCGCCAGCAGCAGACCCACTGGATGGGCGAGGAAGTGCCGCTGGGCGATGACATCAAGGACTGGTCTTCGGAACGGATTACCCCGGCCGAGCGCGCCCTGCTGACCCAGATCTTTCGTTTCTTCACCCAGTCGGATGTCGAGGTCAGCGACAACTACTTGAAACGCTACATCCCGATTTTTCAGCCGCTGGAAGTGCAGATGATGATGGCCGCCTTCACCAACATGGAGACGGTGCACATCGATGCCTATGCCCTGCTGCTGAAAACCTTGGGCATGCCCAAGGCTGAGTTCGAGGCCTTTCGTGACTACCAGGAAATGAAGGCGAAGGCTGATTACATGCAGACCTTCGGCGTCGACACCTGCGCCGATGTGTCGCGCACGTTGGCCATGTTCGGTGCTTTTACCGAGGGCATGAGTCTGTTCGCCAGCTTTGCCATGCTGCTTAATTTCCCGCGCTTCAACAAAATGAAGGGTATGGGTCAGATCGTGTCCTGGTCGGTTCGGGATGAGTCGCTGCACTGCGAAGGGGTCATTCGCCTGTTCCACGAATGGAACCGCGAAACCGGGGCGCTGACGCCCGGCGTGCGCGACGACATCATCGATGTCGCCAAGACCATGGTTCGGCTGGAAGAAAACTTCGTCGACCTGGCCTTCGGTCTGGGTGACATCGAGGGCATGCGGGCCGCCGATATCAAGCAATACGTGCGCTATATCGCCGACTGGCGCCTGACCCAGCTGAAACTGCCGACCGTGTTCGGCTGCTTTGAATACGC
>SKQI01000241.1 GCA_007119095.1 Wenzhouxiangella sp.
CAGTGTGTTTCGCGCCCGCCAGCTCAATCCCCAGCGCGATGTCGCCATCAAACTGATCCGGGCCGACCTGGTTTCCGATCAGGCCAGCGATCGGTTGGTCAGGGAAGCACATCTGCTGGGCCGCCTTGACCATCCGGGAATCGCCAGGGTGTATGCTGCAGGAGAGGTTGTCGATGATGCCGGCAGGCGCCAGCCCTGGCTGGCCATGGAGCTGATTCAGGGCAAAAGCTTGCGGGACTGGCTGGCAACAAAGCCGCGTTCGACCCACCAGGTGCTGACGCTGTTTATTCGTCTGGCGGAAGCGGTTCAATATGCCCACCAGCAAGGCGTCATTCATCGTGATCTGAAACCCGCGAATGTTCTGGTTCAGGCCGATGGGCAACCGCGAATCCTGGACTTTGGCGTTGCCCGCTTCACCGAGGTAGATCCGGGTCAGGCGTCGACCCTGCTGCAACCTGGCGAACTGGTTGGAACCCTGGGCTACATGGCGCCTGAGCAGCTCGATGGCCGTGCCGACACGCGCAGCGATGTCTACGCCCTGGGCGTGATGCTGTACCAGGCCCTGGTTGGGAAAATGCCGGTGGAACTTGGCAGCCTGGGATTGATCGAGGCGCTGACGCGACTCGCCCGTGAAGATCCTCGTCCGCTGCGCACCCGGCGTGCCGGGCTTTCGCCCGAGCTGGAATTGGCCGTCATGCACGCCATCGCCCGCACGCCCGAGCGTCGCTACGCCTCGGCGGCACAGTTCGGCGAGGATCTTGCTCGGGTCATGACGCATCGCCCGTTGCTGGCGCGACCGCCGGCACCGTGGCGTGCGGCTCGGCTGTTTCTGCGTCGTCACCGCCTGGGCGCTGGCGTGATCGGAACCATCGCTCTGGCCATTGTGTTCAGCGCGGTGGTCGCGGTGCATTTCGGATTGCGCGAAGCCGAGGCGCGGGCCCAGGCCGAGCAGCGCAGTGCTCAGCTTGAAGCGGTCAATCGCTTCATGCAGGACATGCTCAGTGCGGCTGACCCCAGCAATACCTTGGGCGCGGAAGTCAGCGTCGGAGATGCGCTCACCGCCGCGGCGCGCCTGTTGCCTCAGGATGCCAGCCTGGAGCCGGTCGTCAGAGCCGAGTTGCATCGCCTGATCGGCTTGATCTTTTTGAATCTGGCCCAGACCCGGGAGGCCAGAGAGCAGCTGACCCATGCGCTGGAAGCTCGACTCGGTGGTGGTCAGGATGGCGAGGAAGATCGGCTCTCGACGCGGGTTGGCCTGATCAGGGTAGCGTTGCACGAAGGAGACTTCGACCGCGCCCTGGCCGAGAGTCAGGCGCTGGAGACGGATGTGTCCGGCCTGAACCCCGGGCATCCGGTTCGGATCCAGTCGGCTAACGTCAGGGCTCATGCCCTCTACTACAAGGGACAGTACGAACAGGCAGAAGGTCTGGTCGAGCGACGCCTGGCCGAGGCCGAGCGTCACCTGGCGCCCGGCCATCTCGAAACTTCCCTGCTGCGAGCCCTGCTGGCGGTGATCGTGCGCCAGCGCGGTGACCTTTCCCGGGCTGTGGCCATTCATGAGTTGGTGTTGGAGGAGCGCATCGCATCACTTGGCGAGGATCATCAACAGACGCTCTCGGCAATGCATAACCTGGCCACGGCACTGGGCGAGCTGGGCGAACGCGAGCGAGCTGAGACGATGTCCCGAGAAACGCTTGCTCGCCGTGAACGCGTGTTGGGGATGGATCACCCGGAAACGGTCAATACCCGCAATAACCTGGCTGCCGTGCTGATTCAGCGCGGGGCCCTGGACGAAGCCGAACCGCTGGCCCGCAGCGTGGTGTCATGGAATGTTGCCCGCCTCGGGCCGCTGCACCCGAACACCCTGACTGCACGAAATATTCTTGCTTATCTGCTTGAGGATCGCGGTGCGGTAGACGAAGCAGAAGCCCTGTACCGCACAATCCTGGCGGAAGTGAATGAACTTGCTGACGATGGTCTGAAAGTGCAGGTGTTGGGCGTGGCCAACAATCTCGGCATGTTGCTACTGGGCAGAAACCAGCCCGAAGCGGCCAGCCAAGTGTTCGAGACGCTACTGACGGAATCCGAACGCCTGCTTGGCGCTACTCACCCCAATCACGCTATTTTTGTGGGCAATCATGGCTGGTGTCTTTTCCATTTAGGTCGGGTAGCAGAAGGTGCTGAGCGGATGCGGGCCAGCCTGGCTTTGCTTCAACCGGTGCTTGGTGATGCACACCCTCGCATCGTGCAGTTGAGTGAAAGAATCGCCGCGGCTGAATCGGCAAGTCCCGAGCAGGTCCAAGCTCGCGACAGGCTGTGAAAAGCTCAGCGTAACAGCCCGAATTCGGCGGCTTTCAGTGCGGCCTCGGCACGTGAGTTGATGCCCAGCTTACGGTAGATTTCCTTGATGTATCCGGCCGCTGTATTGGGGGTAATGGTCAGCAGGCGGGCGACCTCGGCGGTGGCATAGCCTTTGCCAATCAACTGAAGTACCTCGGTTTCGCGGTTGGTTAGTGGCGTGTGGGCGGGTTCAGGCTGGTGAAAGAAGTCGAGCAAACGCCTGGCTATGCCGGGGGATAGGGGAGGGCGTCCTTGTTCAATGTCGCTGAGGGTCTGAACCAGTGCCGCCTGTCCTTGATCCTTGGTGAAATAGCCATCGGCCCCGGCCCGCAATGCCGGGAATATGTGTTGGTCATCGGCAAAAGTACTGGCGACAATGCATAGGCAGCCTGGCTTGGCGCGCTTGATGGCAGCAATCAGGGTGCAGCCATCGCCATCTGGAAGGCCCAGGTCGATCAGCGCCAGATCGGGCAGACGGATTGAAAGCTGGTCGCGCGCCTCGGCGCAGTCCTGAGCCGTTTCCACGGCAATGCCCGAAAACGCCTGCTGGACAGCCCTGGTTAACCACTGGCGCGCGTCCGGCAGGTCTTCTACGATCAGGCAGTTCTTCATTCAACTGGGTCCTGGTGCCATGGCGAAATCGAACAGCGTTTCCAGTTGTTGATTCTGGATTGCCCAGCGCACCTGCCCATCCAGTGCCTGGCTGCGCTGACGGAGGCTGCGAGTGCCGCGGCCGTTTGTCCAGGTTTGCGGGTCGGAGAACTGTCCATTGTGTCTCATTGTTATCTGCAAGCGATCTGCTCGGTTTTGAATGTCGACAACGATCCGGCTTGGCCTGGCGTGACGCAAGGCATTGCTGATGCCCTCGCGCAGACAGCGGCAGAGCAGGGCGGCAGCGCGGTGGCTCCAATGCGGCGGCTCGGTCATCGGCGCCACCCGCCAGTTCAGTGCTATGCCGGCTGCTTCCAGCCGGGCCGAGGCTTCGGCTCGCATTTCGGCCAGCAGGTCGTCCAGTGGAATACTGCCTGCGGCCGGCCGGGACACGACATCGCGCAGGTCGGACAGCATGACCCTGGCTTCATCGGCAATCGCCTCATCGCTGGAACGGTAAACCAGGTTGAGTAGTCTGGCGCCGAGATCATCATGGAGGTCTGCATAGATTTGCTCGCGCTGCTGCCATAGCGCTTGTTGCTGGTGCAGCCGGGCGAGGGCCAGTTCAGCAACGCTTGCCAGCGCCTGACAGAATCGGGCCGCATCGGGTTGCGCAAGCTTTGACTCGTCACGGCTGTCCAGGTAAAGACAGCAGTAAGGGCCAGCGTCATTCGTCAGAGCCACGGCCATGGCGCTGACCAGCTGCTGGGCCTGGATGCTCTGGCTGCGCTCGGTAGTGGTGAAATCGCTGAGGGTGACAACGCCGCCAGATCGACTGGCATTGACCAATTGTCGGCTGGGGTGAATTGGCTGGGAGCTTTCCGGGCTAGTTGACAGCACTCGATACCCCGGTTCTACAAGATCAACCACCAGTGCCTGCTCGCAACCGCTGCCAGCTCGGGCGCTCGCCGCCAGGGCGCTGAAAATGTCGTGTTCGGCGTCGGCCTCATTGAGGTGCTCGAAAAAGCGCAGCAGCAATTCCAGCCTGGGCCCGGCCAGAGAGGCTGCCAGTTCGGCGCGAAGGATTGTTGCGCCATCGCTCAGCGCTCCATCCTCGGTCACGGCAAATATCCAGGGGCCGATCTGAACTCGGTCGCCTGGCTGGACTGATTGTTTTGCTACCGGTTTTCCGTTTAACCGGGTTCCGTGACTGCTGTCCAGGTCTTCGATCAGGCCTGTTTCGAGATTCAGTCTGGCATGGTGCCGGGACACGGTGCTGTCGGCCAGCACAAGATCACAATCGGCGGCGCGACCGACAATCAGGGCGCCAGGCACGGGAGAAGGCAAAACGAGCCTGGGGCCTGTCAGTTGCGTTAGCTGTAAACGGCAGCCTTTTGCTATTGTTCGAGTGTGACTGGCCTCGCTCATGACCGGGATTCTGGCACAGGAAAACGGCTGCAGGGAAGGGTGTGGATGACCCAAGTGTTACAAACCTGCGCGCCTGGGCCGGTACTTTTCCAGGTGGTAAAATACAGCAGCGATCTGTTACGACGCAATATACAAAAGGGGCGACATCCATGGCCGGACAAGGCTTTTTCGATCAGCTTGAGCAGTCTTTTGCCGAATTCAGCCAACCGCTGCCCAGCCAGCTTGGCGCGTTGGTTTGCGTGCTGGTTGACCACTGGCAAGAATTGCGCGAAGAGTATGGTTATGCAGGGCTGTTCTCGCTTCGTAAGCAAATTGACGCCGAATTGCGTCGTCATTTCAATGAAGTTGTCGATGTGCTGATGCTGAGTGAGTCCGGGCTTGTCGCATTGGTGAAAGCGGATTCTTCCGACAGTCTGGAAGCGTCTGGCCGTAGCCTTTTTGACGCACTGGCAAGGAAAGTTTTCGACTTGGGTAGTGACGGGGTTGCGATCACCGCGACTGTCGGCTTCTGCCCGTTTGATCTGCGTTTCACGGATGGCTCCAGAATGCTGACGGAGACAGTCAGCCTGGCCGAGGACCTGCGCCGACACGGCGGAAACGAGTGGTTGTCAATCAGCCCGAATGTCTCTGCGGCCCAGGCGTCGGCGGACAAACGTCGCATGTTGGGACTTCTGATGGAGTCGCTGCGTAACAACAAACTGCACGTGGTTTACCAGGCGCTGTTGCCTACCCATGGCGAGGATGTGCATTGCTTTCAAATGCTGCCGCGGCTCAAGGCTGCCGATGGCGAGCTGATTCCTGCAGCCGACTTCCTGCCAGTCGCCCGCTCCGCCAGCCTGCTCCCGACATTGGATCGCTGGATGCTTTCCCGGGCTGTTCAGCTTTTGAGCAGCGCCCATCGACATGACCCTATCCGGTTGTTCGTCAGTCAGGCTGAGGAGCTGCTGGTAAATGAGGATCGGCGCGCCCGGCTGGCCAAGATGGTTGGAGAAACCAGCGTGCTGGAAGATCGTCTCGTGCTGGACTTTCACCTGACCGATACCATGGCGCATTTGAACGGCGCAGACAAACTTCTTGCGCTGGCAAGAGAGTTGGGTGTCGGTATCTGCCTGTCTCAGGTCGATGACCACAGCAACTGGACTTTGCTTGAAGGCAGGCTGCGTTGTGACTATTTGCGCATGGCGCCCGATTTTGTGCGCCGTCTTGCTCGTTCAGATGATCTGGCCCACGATCTTGACGAGTTGACCCAAGGGGTGAGGGCGAACGGTGCGCAGATCATCATGCCGATGATCGAGGATGCGGGCGCTGCGGCCCACCTCTGGGGTTCGGCGGTGGATTACCTGCAGGGGAATATCATTCAACCGGCACAGGGCCAGATTCGGCTTAGCGATTGAGCGGCAGGAATACCTCGACAATGTCATCTTCATCTGCCGACAGCCGCCGCTTGAAGCCGAGTCGATGGGCCAGGCCGAGCATGGCATGATTGTCTCGAAGGACGCGTCCGTACAACTCGCTGAGTCGCTTTTTGCGTGACCATTCGATCACTCTTTTCAGCAGGTAGCTGCCTAGGCCGGATCGGGCAATTTCGGCTCCGACGATAATGGCAAACTCAGCCCGCTTCGGGTCCTGGTCAATCGCAGCGCGGGCCACTGCGCCAATCAGGGCCTGTTCCGGAGGCTTGTTCTCGACCAGAACCAGCGCAAACTCTCGCTGCCGGTCAATTCTCGCAAGTTTGTTGGCGTAGGCGGGGGTAAGTTCTTTCAGTGGGTGCATGAATCGCAGTCGGATTTCTTCAGGCGTCAGCTTGGCAAAGCTGCGTTTCAAGGTCGGCCCATCACTTGATCGCATGGGGCGAGCAATAAGCTGCCGACCATCGTCCAGTTCTATGGCTTCGCACCAGGGTTTGCCAAGGTAGAGTCGCTTGAAGGTCATCCGCATGTTCTCGATGTAAAGTCCAAGCTTGCCTGTTGCATCGCGGCGGGTGAGTCCCGAATAATGACGACCGGTTCCAGCATAACCAAAAGTGCCAGCCGGGGGGCGCCTGCAGCCGATTATGTTTGACTGAAAATCCCCTGCAAATCGGAATTATTGCTTGACAGCTTGCCGCGTTTTTCTCATAATGCGCGGCTTGCAGTTCAGCGCGCCCGTAGCTCAGCTGGATAGAGTACCTGGCTACGAACCAGGCGGTCGGAGGTTCGAATCCTTCCGGGCGCGCCATTTTCAAAAGGCCTCGTCACTTGACGGGGCCTTTGTCGTTTCAGACTTCTTCGCACTTGATTCTCGCGCCCGGAAGGGTTCGAACCTCCGACCATCAACAACCGGTTCGAACCGAGCCGCAGGCGAGCTCGCTGTCGCGCAGCGACAGGCCGCCAGGCCAAGCCCGCGCGAGCGGGCGCCGCCATCCTTCCGGGCGCGCCATCTTCAAAAGGCCTCGTCACTTGACGGGGCCTTTGTCGTTTCAGACTTCTTCGCACTTGATTCTCGCGCCCGGAGGGGTTTGAACCTCCGATCGGCCCTTTTTCCCCTGACCCCATTGACCCTCCATCGCCTTGCCTGTAATATTGATCGGCTAAAGCGCGGGGTGTAGCGCAGCCTGGTAGCGCAACTGCTTTGGGAGCAGTAGGTCACAGGTTCAAATCCTGTCACCCCGACCACAGTTTTGATCTGGACAGGGCGCCTGTAGCTCAACCGGATAGAGCATCGGCCTTCTAAGCCGGCGGTTGCAGGTTCGAGTCCTGCCGGGCGCGCCATTCCGAATGGTCGAGGCGCTACAATAGGCGAGGTCGCTTGCGGCCTTGGATTGGAATTAGACATTACGTTTTTGATGGTGGGCGTAGCTCAGTTGGTAGAGCACTGGATTGTGGCTCCAGAGGTCGCGGGTTCAACCCCCGTCGCTCACCCCATTATTCAAGTCGGGCCGTTAGCTCAATGGTAGAGCAGCTGACTCTTAATCAGTAGGTTCGGGGTTCGAGTCCCTGACGGCCCACCATTTTCTCGCCGCCTGCTCTGCTCGCCGGGCGCAGGTTTTCCGAAGAATCCATCAAATCTCAACAAAGTAATCAATCATGCAGGTATCGGTTGAAAAGACGGGGAATCTTGAGCGACGCATGGTCGTCCAGGTTCCGGCCAACGATATTGACTCCCAGGTTGCCGGGCGGCTTAATGAACTTCGACGTGAAGTTCGCTTGAAGGGGTTTCGCCCCGGCAAGGTGCCAATCAACGTCATCCGTCAGCGGTACGGAAAGCAGGTCCGCGAAGAAATCCTGAGCCAGGTCATGCAAAGCAGCCTGGAGCAGGCAATCAGCGAGCAGGATCTGCGCGTTGCCGGCGTGACGCGACTGGAGCCCAAAGGCGAAAACGCGGATAGTGGTTTTGAATTTGTCGCGGAATTGGAGGTTTTTCCGGAGCTTCCCGAGATTGCGGTCGATGACCTGCAGATCGAGAAGCCGGTTGCCGAGGTGACTGACGCGGATATCGATGACATGATCGAGACCCTGCGTGAGCAGCGGCGCGAGTGGCACGATGTTGACCGTCCGGCCGAGGATGGAGATCGGGTTCGACTGTCGTACGTGGCCAAGGTGGACGGTGCCAAAGTGCCTGAAACCGGGCGCCATGAGATTGCACCGACCTTGGGTGCTTTGGAGAATTTCCCTGATCTGCAAAGCGCGCTGGAAGGGGTCAAGGCCGGAGATGAAAAGTCCGTTTCCTTGAGTTTTCCGGACAGCTATCGCCATGATTCGCTGGCGGGCAAGACGGCCGAGGTGGAGCTCCAGGTGCAGAAAGTTGAGCACTCGGAGCTGCCGGAGGTTGATGATGCCTTTGCAGCTGCTTTTGGCGTTGAAGGTGGGGCCGAGCAGTTGCGAGGCGACGTCCGCCGTAACCTGGAGCGTGAGCTCCGCGCGGCGGTTACCAATCGTCTCAAGCAGGCGGTGACTGACCAGCTGCTGGCCAAGTATGCAGACCTGTCGTTGCCGGCGAGCACCCTGCAGCAGGAAATGCGCCAGATGCATGGCCAGGTTCAGGCTCAGGCCCGTCAGCAGGGCCGAGAGGCAGAGGTTCCCGGGCCTGAGGCTTTCCGGGCGGACGCCGAGCGCAGGCTGCGCCTAGGGTTGCTGTTTGGCGAATTCGCCCGCCAAACCGGTATCGAAATTGATCCGGCGCGAATCCAGGCCAAGCTGGAAGAGGTGGCTGAGACCTACGAGAGTCCCGCGCAGATCATTGAAATTTACCGCTCTGACGAACGCTTGATGGAACAAATGCAAAATATGGTTCTCGAAGAGCAGGTCATTGAAGCGCTGCTTGAGCGTTCGAACGTGACCGACAAGCCAATGAGCTTCAAACAAGCGCTGGAGCAAGAATGAACGAAAAAGCCTTGAACCTGGTGCCGATGGTCGTCGAGCAATCCGCTCGCGGCGAACGGGCCTACGACATCTACTCCCGCCTGTTGAAAGAGCGGGTTATTTTTATCGTCGGGCCGATCGAAGACCATATGGCCAACCTGGTCGTGGCACAGCTGCTCTATCTGGAGTCCGAGAATCCGGAAAAAGACATCAACATCTACATCAATTCCCCTGGCGGGGTGGTGACGGCCGGGATGGCCATTTATGACACCATGCAGTTCATTAAGCCTGATGTGGCTACAATGTGCGTTGGTCAGGCAGCCAGCATGGGGGCTCTGTTATTGGCGGCCGGCGCGGCCGGCAAGCGCTATGCGCTGCCACATTCTCGCGTCATGATCCACCAACCGCTAGGCGGTTTTCAGGGCCAGGCCTCGGATATCGATATCCATGCCCGTGAAATCCTGAAGATGAAGGATACGCTGAACAGAATTCTGCAGAAGCATACTGGGCAGCCGCTGGAAACCATCGAAAATGACACGGACCGCGACAAGTTCCTCTCGGCTGGAGAAGCCAAGGAATATGGGTTGGTTGATGAGGTTCTCGAGAGCCGGGTGTCAACGTAAGGCCCGAGATATTCGGGTACACTGTTTTATGACTTCAGTTTGAGGCCGGTAACGCCGATGAGTGACTCGACCAGCGACGGTAAGATTCTCTACTGCTCTTTCTGTGGCAAGAGCCAGCATGAGGTGCGCAAGCTCATCGCCGGTCCCAGTGTGTATATCTGCGACGAATGCGTCGAGTTGTGCAACGACATCATCCGCGAGGAGCTGGAAGAGTCGAGTCTCGCCGAGCGAGAGCAGCTGCCGACGCCCAGAGAAATCCATGCGTTCCTGGACAATTACGTTATCGGCCAGCAGGCCGCCAAAAAGGTGCTTTCAGTCGCAGTTTACAACCACTACAAGCGGTTGGAGTCGCACAAGCACCGCGATGACGTGGAGCTGGCCAAGTCGAATATTCTCCTGATCGGACCCACCGGTTCCGGCAAGACCTTGCTGGCCGAAACCCTGGCCCGAATGCTGAATGTGCCGTTTACGATTGCCGATGCAACCACGCTGACCGAAGCCGGTTACGTGGGCGAGGACGTCGAGAACATCATCCAGAAGCTCCTTCAGAAATGCGATTACGATGTCGAGAAGGCGCAAAGCGGTATTGTCTATATCGACGAAATCGACAAGATTTCACGCAAGGCCGAAAATCCGTCGATCACTCGCGATGTCAGCGGTGAGGGCGTCCAGCAGGCCTTGTTAAAGCTGATCGAGGGCACAATGGCCTCGGTGCCGCCGCAGGGCGGTCGCAAGCATCCGCAGCAGGAATTCTTGCAGGTCGACACGCGCAATATCCTGTTCATCTGTGGTGGCGCGTTCGCGGGTCTCGACAAAGTCATCCAGGCGCGTTCGCAGTCGGCCGGTATCGGTTTCAAGGCCGAGGTGCGTAGCGCCGAGTCCAGCGATTTGTCCACCGTGCTGGCCAGCGTAGAGCCCGAGGACCTGATCCGTTACGGGTTGATACCGGAATTCGTCGGTCGGATGCCGGTCGTCGCCACGCTCGCTGAGCTTGACGAAGATGCGCTGGTCCGGATTTTGGTGGAACCCAAAAATGCCGTGGTCAAGCAGTTCCGCAAGTTGTTCGAGATGGATCGCTGTGAGCTCGAGGTGCGCGAAGATGCTCTGCACGCGATTGCCCGCAAGGCGATGGAGCGGAAAACGGGTGCCCGGGGGCTGCGCACCATTCTGGAAAATGTGCTTCTGGAGAGCATGTACGATCTGCCGTCGATGGAAAACGTCAGCAAGATGGTTGTCGATGAGGCGGTCATCAACGGTGAATCTGAACCTTACATCATCTACGACGGCGCCCAGCAGCAGCGTGCTGGCGCGGAGTCCTGAACAGCGGGTCCGCGCTGCCTCTGCACTGTCTGACAACATTCTGGAGTCCGGCGTCCGTAATCGCCGGCCAGAGTCGTCCTTGAATCGCTGCGGCCACGCGCCAATATACACTCCATCTAGTTCACCGATGATGCGCCTGAGGAGGTGCATCCTTACAGGATAGACAAAATCTCATGGCCAGCAACGACCTGCCAGAAACCAGTATCAAGCCGCCGCGCCAGCCTACGCCGGTGCTAAGCCTGCGCGATGTTGTCGTGTTTCCACATATGGTGATTCCGCTATTCGTCGGTCGCGAGCGATCAGTGCGCGCGCTTGAAGAAACCATGAATATCGACAAGCAGATTCTGCTGGTCACCCAGAAGAATCCGGAAACCGAGTCCCCGGAACCGGACGAGTTGTTTGAATGTGGAACCATTGCCAGCATCTTGCAGATGCTTCGTTTGCCGGATGGCACAACCAAGGTGCTGGTTGAAGGGGTTGAGCGGGTACGCGTGTTCGAATTGGAAGAGACGGAAGGCTATTTGGCCGGGCGTTGGCAATATCTGGACGCCCCCGTTGAAGAGGACCAGAAGTCGCTTGAAGTGACGACCAGAAGCCTGATGAGTCTGTTCGAGCAGTATGTCAAGCTGAGTCGCAAGATTCCGCCGGAGCTGCTGACTACATTGGCCGGTATCGAAGATGCCAGCCGCCTCGCCGATACAATCGCTGCCCACCTGGGCATTCGGATCGAAGACAAGCAGCAAATTCTCGAGACAGCATCGATCATGGAGCGCATGGAGCGCTTGATGGCGTTGGTCGAGGGCGAAATCGATGTGCTGAAGCTTGAAAAGCGAATTCGGGGCCGGGTCAAGACCCAGATGGAGAAAAGCCAGCGCGAGTACTACCTGAATGAGCAGATGAAAGCCATTCAGAAGGAGCTGGGTGATCTGGACGAGTCAGGCAATGACCTCGGCGATCTGGAAGCCAGGATCGAGAAAGCCGGCATGCCCAAGGAGGCGCTGGAAAAGGCGCGCTCGGAATTCAACAAGCTCAAGATGATGTCACCAATGTCGGCCGAGGCAACGGTTGTTCGCAACTACCTCGACTGGATTTTGATGATGCCGTGGAAGAAGCGCAGCAAGATCTGCAAGGATCTGAAGGCTGCCGAAGATGTGCTTGAAGCGGATCACTACGGTCTCGAACGGGTCAAGGAGCGAATTCTTGAATATCTTGCTGTGCAGCAACGGGTCAAGAAGCTCAAGGGTCCGATTCTGTGTCTGGTTGGTCCGCCCGGCGTAGGCAAGACCTCACTGGGTAAATCCATTGCCCGAGCAACTGGCCGCAAGTTTGTTCGCATGAGCCTGGGTGGGGTCAGGGACGAAGCGGAAATCCGTGGCCACCGTCGGACCTATATTGGCTCGATGCCGGGCAGGGTGCTGCAGAACATGGGTAAGGTCAGTACGCGAAACCCCCTGTTCATGCTTGATGAGCTGGACAAGATGTCGATGGATTTTCGCGGTGACCCGTCATCGGCGTTGTTGGAAGTGCTGGACCCGGAACAGAACAACAGCTTCGGCGACCACTATCTGGAAGTTGACTTCGATTTGTCGGAAGTCATGTTTCTTGCCACTGCCAATTCGCTCAATATTCCGCCGCCCCTGCTGGATCGCATGGAGATCATTCGAATCCCCGGCTACACCGAGGATGAAAAGCTCAATATTGCAACACGCTATCTGCTTGCCAAGCAGATGGGGCAGCACGGTTTGAAGGATGACGAGCTTTCGGTGAGCGAGACCGCCATTGTCGACATCATCCGCTATTACACCCGTGAGGCCGGGGTGCGCAGCCTGGAGCGTGAATTGGCCAAGATCTGCCGAAAGGTGGTCAAGGAGCTCACTCTGGATGAGAGTCTGGAGCGCCGCCAGGTCACTACACGCAACCTCGACAAGTACCTGGGCGTTCGTCGACACCGATTCGGCCGGGCCGAGGAGCAGAGCGAGATTGGTCAGGTGACCGGTCTGGCATGGACCGAGGTAGGTGGCGAGCTGCTACAGATTGAAGCAGCAGCGGTGCCTGGCAAGGGCAAGCTGACTCATACCGGGCAGCTGGGCAGCGTCATGCAGGAGTCTGTCCAGGCAGCCTTGTCCGTTGTTCGATCCAGAGCCAGCGGGTTGGGTATAGCAGAAGACTTTCACCAAAACCGCGACATCCATATTCATGTGCCCGAAGGTGCGACGCCCAAGGATGGGCCCAGCGCCGGAATTGCCATGGTGACGGCACTGGTGTCGGTGTTGAGCGGTATTGCAGTTCGCTCAGATGTTGCGATGACCGGTGAAATCACGCTGCGCGGCAAGGTGTTGCCGATCGGTGGCCTGAAAGAGAAACTGCTGGCTGCATTGCGCGGCGGGATCAGGCTTGTCCTTATTCCTGCGGAGAACGAGAAAGATCTCGCGGAGATTCCAGATCGAATCAAGAAGGATCTGGAAATTCGCCCGGTGACCTGGATAGATGAGGTCCTCGAGGTGGCCTTGGTTGGCGCTGCTGAGGCCGCAGAAGAGGGTGCGGACTCCGTTTCCGGTAAAAAAGACGGCACGGAATCCTCTGTACGAGCCCATTGATGTCCCGACTAAGGTAGAATTTTGGCAACTCGGCACTTTTTACTGATTCCGGGGGCTTTTTTGCCTGATGGCTGTTGATGGGGTCGTGTTGCTGGGATATCATGTCCTGCTTGCATAAGATGTCGGCGTCATTCGGCAGGTCCCGAAAGGTAGACCCATGGGTAGTCGCTGAGAACTTTTACTAAGAAAATGATTTGGAGCACCTCAGAATGAATAAATCGGAACTGATTGATAGTGTCTCGGCTGCATCGGGCTTGTCCAAGGCAGACGCGCAGCGTGCGCTTGACGCTACCATTGAAACGATTGGCAAGGCCCTGAAAAAGGGTGATACGGTTTCGCTGATCGGTTTTGGTACCTTCTCGGTCAAAAAGCGTGCAGCGCGCACTGGCCGTAATCCCGCCACCGGCGAGACGATCAAGATCAAAGCGTCAAAAACTCCTTCATTTAAGGCTGGCAAAGGCTTTAAAGACGCGATAAAATAACGGGCTTATGCCCAGGGTGCTTAGCTCAGCTGGGAGAGCATCGCCCTTACAAGGCGAGGGTCGGAGGTTCGAGCCCTCCAGCACCCACCAGGTTTAGGAGTGGTAGTTCAGTTGGTTAGAA
>SKQI01000267.1 GCA_007119095.1 Wenzhouxiangella sp.
ACAGCGGTCGGCTGCGGCTTGGTGGTGAGCACGAAATCAACATCCGTCTGCGCGACGATCTGGTGTTTCACAAGCGCCAGACCCTGCCGCATCATTCCAACGGCATGCGCTTTACCGCCTTCGACGAGCATGGCACCACCCTGCTGACGCGCGACTATTACTCGGTGGGCGGCGGCTTCGTGGTCAATGCCGCTGAGGCCGCGGCCGATCGCATCGTCGCTGACAGTACTGCGCTGCCGTACCCCTTCAGCAGCGGTGACGAACTGCTGGCCCAGTGCGATGACCACGGCCTGCGGATCAGCGACGTCATGCTGGCCAACGAGCAGGCTTGGCGCAGCAAGGACGAGATTCACAGCGGGCTGCTGACCATCTGGCAGGCGATGCAGCAGTGCGTGGAGCGTGGCATCGAGCAGACCGGCTACCTGCCGGGCGGGTTGAAGGTGGCCCGCCGGGCACCCACCCTGTACCGCAAGCTCAAGCATCGTGCCCGCGAAGACAACCTCGACCAGCTTGACTGGATCAATCTCTACGCGCTGGCCGTCAACGAGGAAAATGCCGCCGGCGGGCGCGTGGTCACGGCACCGACCAACGGAGCTGCCGGCATCATTCCCTCGGTGCTGCACTACTATCGTCGTTTCGTCGCCGGCTCCTGCGAGGATGGCGTGATCGAGTTTCTGCTGACGGCCGGCGCGATTGGCATCCTGTACAAGGAAAATGCGTCGATCTCGGGCGCCGAGGTCGGCTGCCAGGGCGAGGTGGGCGTGGCCTGCTCGATGGCTGCCGGTGGATTGACGGCGGCGCTGGGTGGCACCATGGGTCAGGTTGAGAATGCCGCCGAAATTGGCATGGAACACAACCTGGGTCTGACCTGCGACCCGGTGGCCGGTCTGGTCCAGATTCCCTGCATTGAACGCAATGCCATGGGCGCGGTCAAGGCTGTCAATGCGACCCGCATGGCCATGGCCGGCGACGGCAAGCATCGGGTCAGTCTGGACAAGGTGATCAAGACCATGCGCGATACCGGCCGCGATATGAAAACCAAGTACAAGGAAACCTCGCGCGGTGGCTTGGCGGTCAATGTGATTGAATGTTGAATAAATTCCTTCTCTCCCTGCTGCTGTTGCTGCCAGCGGCAGTCACTGCGCAAACCATCTACAGCTACACCGACGAGCGCGGCATCACCCATTTCACCGATCGCAAGCCCGACACCGAGGCCGAGGTGCGGGTGCAGCGGGCGGTGCGCGAACCCGAGGCCTTGCTGAGTGTGCGGCGGACCGGGCCGGACGAGGCGCCCGTGTGGTGGTTTCGTAATCGCACTCAAGGCCCGTTGAGTGTTCGCATCGATCTGGCCGAGGCGGTCAATGTGGTCAGCGAACCTGAACTGCCCCGGGTGTTCGTGCTGGATGCAGGGGCCGAGCGGGAGCTGGTGACCATCGGGGCGCTGGATCCGCGCGGTTCCTGGCGCTACCAGCTGCAAACCGAGACGGTGCCCGGTCGGCCGGGCGCGCGACACAGTCCCGAGCAACCTTATCGGCTGCCGCTGCCGCCTGAGGGTGAATTTCTGATCGGCCAGGCATTTGGCGGTGAGTTCAGCCACAACGAACCGGGTAGCTACCATGCGGTTGATTTCAGCATGCCGATCGGCACGCCGGTGCACGCAGCCCGCGCGGGCGTGGTGATGGACAAGGCGCGCTGGTTCAGCAGTGCCGGGCTTCGCCGCGACTACCACGGGCACCGCGCCAACTACATTAGAATCCTGCACGACGACGGCAGCATGGCCCTCTATGCCCACCTGGATTACAACGGGGTAACCGTGCGACCCGGCCAGCGGGTGCGTCGCGGCCAGAAAATCGGACACTCGGGCAATACCGGTTTTTCAACCGGTCCGCACCTGCATTTCGTGGTCCAGGTCAACCGCGACATGCAGCTGGTCTCGGTGCCGTTCGAATTTGAAGGACCGGATGGCGCCGCTTTTACCCCTCGAGCGCGCACCCGGGTGAGTACAGCTAGTGGGCTGCCCACTAGGGACTGAGCTTCAGGAATTCGGGCAGTCGGCCAGGGCCGGGCGCGCCAGTGGTTCGATCGGGTAGCCGCCGCTGCCGTAGTCATCGAAATGGCTGTCCCAGACGACTTCGCCGCTGTCGAAGTCGGGCGCGTGGAAACGCAGGGTGAGTTCGCCCCAGTCGACCAGCTGGACATCTGCCGCGTCGAACTCGGGGCCATGACGTCCGCCAAGCGGCATCAGCAGCGAGCTGATAGGGATCAGCAGGTCGTTTTCGGCGCCGGCAGCGCTCGTGACCGGGGCCTGCCCGATCATCCAGGTCTGGCGACCGGAGCCGTCGGCCTGGTAGGTATACCAGTAGACCACGGCGCTGCCATCGGCCATGATCTCTACGCTGAAACCCTCGCCGAGGTTGTCCGGGTTGAACCATGCCCCGGACAGTACCTGGGCCGGATGGGTCAGGTCGCACTGGCTGCCGGCCAGGCGGCTGAGCTGGACGTAGTCAAGACGATCAGAGACGGCGAATATCGGGCAAGGCATTGGGACGGGCCCGCTTATGTCCGGCACGTATTCCAGGGGTGGACAGCCGCGGTAGTCGATCATGACTCGCTCGACATGCAGCCTTTCGTCGCCCACCCGGTCCATGCGCTTGGCGCCAAGCTGGCGCATCAACAGCGCCTCATCGTTGTTCGTGCGCAGACCCAGGCTGAAGTCGCCGCGGGTTTCCAGCAGCTCGGGGGCGGCCAGAGAGGCCTCGCCATGGCGGCCGATGTCGAATGACCAGGCCTGGTGGCCATCCAGGTCGAAGCCAAAGCTGTAGATCAGGAAGTGCTGCTCGTCGAGCAGCATCATGGAAATGCCCTCGCCACCGCGATCCGGCGCAAACCATGAACCGCTGATGCCCGCGTCCAGAGCCTGGCGTTCCCGGCCCAGGCAGTCTTCCCAACCTGGCCCTCCGACGTGGCGTTCGTTGATCCACTCGATCAGCACCGGGTCGGCGATGTCGAGCGCGTTGAAGCAAATATTCAGGCCGCCGCCGGTGAGCGGCAGGTCGGTCTCGTACAGGGAGGCCAGCATCACATCGCCGGACAGGGAACCGGACAGCTGGTTGCCGGCCAGGTTGAGATACCCGGGTGCAGCCGTAGACATGGCGGCAAAGGCGTTCTCGGCACCGCCGTCGAGCTGGTTGTCACTCAGGTCCAGCCAGGCAAGTGCCAGTTCGGCCCAGCCGGCCGGAATGGGCCCGCTGAGCGCATTGTCGGCCAGCACCAGGCGCGATGGGCCGAGGTGGGAAGGTATGCTTGCCGGCAGCTGGCCGGCAAGCTGGTTGGAAGAGAGATCCACCGATACCTGAACGCGCCGGATCATCCGGACGACGGCCTCATCGAGGCTGCCTGACAGGTTGTTTGCCGGCAGTTCCAGACGGGCGATTTCCATAAAGCCCCAAATCGGGTTGGCTCGACAGCTGATGCCGTACCAATCGCAGATCGGCGTGTCGTCATCCAGCCAGCCGTCATTGCGATGCCATTGGTCGCCATCGGTGGCCAGGTAAAAGGCTTCCAGATCCGTCCTGGGCAAGGGCGGCGGCGGGCTCAGAGCGTATGAGGCGCCGGCGCACAGCAGGGTCCCCAGCGCAATCCAGATGCTTGTCTTCATGTCGAGATCAGTTGTCGGCGCATTCGGCCAGCATCGGCCGGGCCAGGCGGCTGAGACTGAAGTCGCCGCTGCCGTATTCCGGCAGTTCGCTGTCGAACCAGGCATGGCCCGACAAGTCGTCGTCGAAATGCAAGGTCAGGCTGCCCCAGTGCACGACATCAATCTCGGTGCTGTCGAAATCGCTGCCGAAGCGAGTGCCCGTCGGCATCAGCAGGTTGTCGACGAACAGGGTCTGACCGTCGAACAGGGCGTCGCCGGTCATCCAGGCCTGAAAGTTGCCGCTGGACTCGGGCACGTGGGTGAACCAGTAGACGATGCCGCGACCGTCTTCATTGACTTCGACGATAAAGCCCTCGCCGGCCTGGTCCGGGTTGAACCAGGCGCCGGATATCCACTGCTGCTCGACCTGGTTATCGCAGCGGCTGCCGGCCAGGCGGGTCAGCGGAGACAACCGATCGCTGCGGGAATGATGATCAAATAGCAAGGTGCCACCAGCGCTGCCCGCTGCCGGCCAGGCCAGACTGTAGGCGGCGTGCAGTCTTGCCTCCGGCGTGCCATGCACGGTCAGGCGCAGGTCGACCGGATCGGCGCGCGGCCCGGCGATGCCTTGCCCGAACTGGCCTCGGGTGGCGTACATGGGTGTCAGGGTCGCGGCCGCAGAGCGCGGGTCAACCACGCTGAAAAACCAGGCCTGCTCGCCGGCGGGCACCGGCTGCTGTGGCGGAAAGGTGAACCAGTAGAGCAGCAGGCTGCCGTTTTCCAGCAGCATCTTGGAATAGCCTTCGCCAGCACGCTCTGGCAAATACCAGGAGCCGCTGGTTTCCGGGGTCAAGGCCTGAACCTCGCCCTGGCAGGCGACAAAGCTGCCGCCGTGGTGCGATTCGCCAATTAGCTCCTCAAAGCCGGCTTCGCTGGCGTCGAAGTCATTCCAGCACAGGTCCAGGCGATCCTGGCCGGCAAATGTGGTTCGGCCCGTGGCCGGGGCAAAATTCAGTTGAAGCAACTGATCGGGCAGAGTGCCGGAAAACTGGTTGTCGGCCAGGTTCAGGCCGACGACCGTGTCGATACGCATGGCCTCGACTGCCGGAGCAATGGAGCCCTCGAGTTGATTGGCTTCCAGATTCAGCCGGCGCAGGTGGGCCTGGCCCAGCCAGTCCGGCAGCTCGCCGCTCAGCGCGTTGTTGGAAAGATCCAGTTCTTGCAGCGCGCCCAGCCCGGCGAGGCTGTCCGGGAACGCGCCGTTCAACTGGATGGTGGAAAGCCCAAGGCGTTGCAGTTCGGTCATGGTCGACCATTCCGGCGGCGGTGCCACGCCCAGCGGATTGCGATCAAGCACAAGCGAACGCAATGGCAGCCCTGACCAGGAGGTGGGTAGCGGGCCGTTGATCTCGTTGCTATCCAGGAACAGATCCAGCAGCCGACCTGAGGCCGCATGGTCAAGCTCAGGCAGGGCGCCGAACAGGCGATTTTCACCCAGGTCGATCACCAGCACGCTGCTGCCCGTGCTTTCAATCATGCTTTCGATCAGTCCAGCAGGTACTTCTCCGGTCAGGGCATTGCCGCGCAGGTTCAGACGATTGAGGGCACTGAGATCGACCAGCGCGGCCGGCAGCGTGCCATTCAGCCCGTTCCAGTCCAGGTCCAGCGCCCGCACCCGTTCGACCCCGGTGCCGCTGATGACACAGTCCACGCCGTGCCAATCGCACAGGCTGTCGGCTTCCAGCCAGCCGTCATTTTGAGACCAGCTGTTGCCATCGGTGGCCAGGTACAGTTCGGTCAGCGCGGCACGATCGTTGCTGTCTGCCGACAGCGTCTGCGCCAGCATCAGCAGCAAGGGAATCGCAAGTGCCCTGTAGTTCATTGATATTCCTCCGGTTGCCAACCCCTTGCAGTGACTTAGCCTAACACGACTGTTGGCGGGCGATGGCCCGGGTCAGTCGCTCTCGCACTCGGCCAATAAGGGTCGGGCCAGGCGGGCGATGGCAAAATCGCTCGACCCATACGCGGGATCGTCACTGGTGAACCAGGCGTGGCCGCTGAGGTCGTCGTGGAACTCGAGCAGCAGCGTGCCCCAGGGCAGGTTGGTCACATTACTCAGATCTGCCGGCGCTGCAAACTCGGTGTCGGCGGGCTGGAACAGTGGGTCAATCAGCAGGTGGTCGCCATCAAACAGCGCGTCTCCGGTCATCCAGGCCTGCCAGTCACCGCTGGCCGGCAGGCCGCTGCCGGCGCTGCCCTCGGGCGTGTAGGTGAACCAGTAGACCACGCCGCGTCCGTCGACCAAAGCCTCGACGATAAAGCCCTGGCCGGCGCGGTCGGGGGCATACCAGGCGCCCGATATCCATTGCTGATCGGTCTGGTTGTCGCAACGCGTGCCGGCCAGTTGGCTCAGGCGGACCAGGTCTTCACGCCAGGGCGTGTCGGGCATTGGCGGCCAGGTAATGCTGGGCGTGCCGGGTTGAAGCAGGTCGTAGCCGGTGTAAGCAATCCGGTGCTCGGCATGGAGACGGTCAGCCTCGACGCGGTCCAGGCGCAAGCTGCCGCCTCGAAAGAAAGCAGGCGAGACATCGCCAAAACCCTGCTCGAAGCTGCCGCGGGTGCGCAGGCTGGGCATGAATTGAGTTGTTGCAGCGCTGCTCGCCCCGCTGTTGAACAGCCAGAGCTGCCGATTGCGGGAAATATGGCTGAACCAGTAGACCAGCGGCGTACCGTCCTCCAGCATCATCAGCGTCAGACCTTCGCCGGCGCGCTCCGGGTTGTACCAGCTTCCGCTCAGTTCGAGGTCGACCGGCACGCGGTCGCGCTCCATGCATAGCTGGCGTGGCCCGCCCTCGTGGCGTTCGTCCAGCCATTGTTCCAGCTCGGGGTCGTCGATGATGACGTCCGTCCAGCACAGATTGATCTCGAGCAGTTGGCGCTCGGCAATCCAATCGGCCTCGAACGGACCACTAAAGGCATTGTCGGCCAGGCGCAGGCTACCGCCCCGCGGCACAGGCCACTGGGCGTCTTCCAGCGTCATAGCAGCCAGAGCCGGCGCAATGCTGCCCTCCAGCTCATTACTGGACAGATCCAGCAAGTCCAAGCTGAATACCTGCCAGCGTTGGGGGATGGCGCCGGTCAGCTGGTTTCGGGACAGGTCCAGCCAGCGCAGCGCACTGTAAACTACCGGCGGCGGCGGAGGATCGAGAATGATGTTGCCATCGGGGTCCGGTAACGGTCCGAACAGCTGATTGCCGGACAGATCAACGCGCTCGATCTTGTACGGCACCCGGTCCAACGGTCCCTGCAAGACGTTATTTGACAGGTTCAGGCGGCGAAATGATGCCCGGAGCAGGGCCACGCCTTCGATCCGTCCCTGCAGGTTGTTGTCTGCCAGGTCCAGGCTGCGGAATTGCTGGAACGACGGCATCGGTGGAATCGCCGGTACCCAAGTGCAGCCGACGCCGTACCAGTCGCAGACCGGGGTGGTTTCATCCAGCCAGCCATCGTTGCGATGCCAGTCTTCACCGCCGGTGGC
Source organism: Wenzhouxiangella sp. (assembly GCA_007119095.1). Classification (GTDB taxonomy): domain Bacteria; phylum Pseudomonadota; class Gammaproteobacteria; order Xanthomonadales; family Wenzhouxiangellaceae; genus Wenzhouxiangella. The sequence goes on from SKQI01000267.1 coordinate 7,176, forward strand.
CTCGAAGAAGTCGGTCAGGGCCGGGCGCATGGTCTCGGCATCCAGCGGTTCGGCCGATACCGTTGACGACAGCCATAGCCCCAGTGAAAGCAGCAGGCAGGCGCGCCAGTGATTGCAGATGTTGTCGGTGCTTGTAGAAAACGCCATATTCGGCTCCTGACAGGTTTTAACCAAGGGTTCCATGGGCGCCGTAGCTTGTCAACCGCGCTAAACTACGCGGCTTGCCTGATGCTAGTGCCGTTTTGCCATGTCCCGACTTGCCGATGAAATTGCCCGCCGCCGCACCTTTGCGATCATTTCGCACCCCGATGCGGGCAAGACCACCCTGACCGAGAAGTTCCTGTTGTTCGGCGGCGCGATTCAGCTGGCCGGATCGGTGAAGTCGCGCAAGGCTTCGCGCCATGCCACCTCCGACTGGATGGAGATGGAAAAGGAGCGCGGCATTTCGATTACTTCCTCGGTAATGCAGTTTCCCTACAAGGAGCGGGTGGTCAACCTGCTCGACACGCCGGGTCACGCCGATTTCTCCGAAGACACTTACCGCGTACTGACGGCCGTTGACTCGGCCCTGATGGTCATCGATTGCGCCAAGGGGGTAGAGGAGCGCACGATCAAGCTGATGGAAGTCTGTCGTCTGCGGACCACGCCGATTTTCACCTTCATCAACAAGCTCGATCGCGAGGGTCGGGAGCCGATCGAGCTGCTCGACGAGGTCGAAGACGTGCTCGGCATCGAATGTGCGCCGGTGACCTGGCCGATTGGCATGGGGCGGCGCCTGAAAGGCATCTACCACCTGATTCGCGACGAGATTCATCTCTACGAGGCCGGCAAGAACTACATGCGCCAGGAGCCGCGCGTCATTGCGGGTCTGGACAGCTCGGAAGCTGATGAGGCGCTCGGCGCAATGGCCACCGAGCTCCGAGACGAAATCGAACTGGTCAAGGGCGCCAGCCACGACTTTGACCTTGAGCGCTACCTGAAAGGTGAGCAGACGCCGGTGTTTTTTGGCTCGGCGCTGAACAATTTCGGGGTGATCCCGCTGCTGGATGAGTTCGTCGAACATGCGCCCAGGCCGCAGCCCCGGGCTACCCTGGGTCGGACCGTGCAGCCGGAAGAAGGCAAGCTGACCGGCTTCGTATTCAAGGTCCAGGCAAACATGGACCCGGCGCATCGTGATCGGATGGCGTTCATGCGCGTTTGCTCCGGCGTATTTGAAAAAGGCATGAAACTGCATCACGTCCGCGCCGGCAAGGAGCAGCGCACCCACGGCGCGCTGACCTTCATGGCCGACGAACGGGCCGCGGCCGAATACGCCTATCCCGGCGACATCGTCGGTTTGCACAACCACGGCACCATTGGTATTGGTGACACCTTTACCGAAGGTGAGGGCCTGCAGTTCGCCGGCATCCCCAGTTTTGCCCCGGAACTGTTTCGGCGCGTGCGGCTGCGTGACCCGCTGAAGCTGAAGGCGCTGACCAAGGGCCTGACCCAGCTGTCGGAAGAGGGCGCGACCCAGTTTTTCAAACCGCTGATGGGCAATGACCTGGTCCTGGGTGCGGTGGGCTTGCTGCAGTTCGACGTGGTCGCCTATCGGCTCAAGGCCGAGTACAACGTCGAGGCGCTGTTCGAGGCGGTCAACGTGGCTACCTGTCGCTGGGTGAGCTGTGATGATGAAAAGGCGCTGGACAAGTTCCGGGCCAAGAACGAGCTCAATCTGGCCGAGGACGGCGGTGGCCAGCTGGTCTACCTGGCCCCGACCCGGGTCAACCTGCAGCTGGCCCAGGAACGCCACCCGGAAATCACCTTCCGCGCCACCCGCGAAGTCAGCGTTTACGTCGATACCGATTAGCTGCGCTTACAAGCGGCGTCCCAGCAGGTAGCGCGCGGCCAGCAACAGCGCCGCGCCCTGGGCCAGCAGTACGCTGCCCGCGCCCACCCAGCGCATCCCGGCGAAGGGATCTGCCGCCAGCTTCTCCGCCCAGGGCAGCGGGTTGAGGAGGGACAGGGCCAATCCAATACCGCTGCCCTGACCAACCAGACCATCGAAGACGATGATGATCGTGCCCAGGGCGGCGACAAGCGCCAGCGCCAGATCGCTGCGCTGGCCGGCAGCTACACCGCAGGCCAGGCCAAGGGCCGTGCCGGCAACCGCCACGAAAGCGGCTGCCAGGGGCAGGGTGGCTGAAAGCTCGGCATCGGGCAGCCAGGCAATCAGGAACAGCCCAAGCAGAGCCTGGACGGCTGCGATCAGCAGGGCGGCAAGGAACACGGCCAACAGCGCGTCATTGAGCAGCAGGTGACGCTGGGCCGTGCGCAGCAGCCGACTGGGTCGACGTGAGACCTGGAATGCGGCCGCCAGCGCGGTGGCCAGCACCAGGCTGACCAGCAAGACCCAGGCACTGCCTCGATCGGGCAAGGCCAGCCACAGGCCGACAACCAGCACGATGGGCAGTACCAGGGTTTCGACCAGCATCAGTGGCTGCCGCCGCCAGCCGCGCAGCTGGTCGCGAAGCAGGGCCATGGAAGCCGCCGATGAGAAACGGCGGGGTCGTGGTCGCTCACCACGCGCTGGCGGTGCTTCGCCGGGACGGCCGATCTCGACGGCAACCGGCGCGATGCCCGACAAAATGTCCAGCGGCTGGTCCATGGCCAGCACCACGGTCAGCCGTGGCCCCGACAGCGCCTGGACCCGGTCGATCAGGTCGGCGCGATCGCCCGGTTGATCGAGCAGGGCCGGCAGGTCAATCAGCAGTAACCCGGGGTTGGTCAGCAGTTCGGATGCCACCAGTGCCAGCGCCTGTTCCAGCGCGGTCAGGCGATCCAGCGGCAGTGTTGCCAGGTGGCTGGCGTCGAGTTCGGCCAGCAGCGCGGCCACCCGTTCCCGTCGCGCCTGCGCCGACAGATCGCTGGCTGCGGCGAGGCTGGCTTGTTGTTCCAGCCAGGCGGCGGTGTCGGCCTTGTAGCTTGGCATGCCGCGTTCGCCGACCCGGCCGACGCGCGTTCGAAGTCGGGCGCGCGCGCGGTCCAGTTCCGGTTCGCTCCAGGCCAGCTTGCCGGCGATGGGTTGGGAAATGCCGGCCAGCGTATCGAGGACGGCGCGCCGCTGCTTGCTGTCGCTCAGCACCAGGGCTTGCAGGCGGCCCGGCTCGATTTCGAAGTCCAGGCCCTGGTCTGGCACATCGGCGGTGGCCAGGCCGGTGACTTGCAGGGCCAGCGCCTGCTCGATGGCCGCAACGCTGAACTCGGGCGCCGGGGACAGGGTGCGCAGCTGCAGGCGGCTGCCGGCGACAAACAGGCAGTCGCCCGGGCGCAGCTGGGCACGACGAACGCGCCGACCGTTCAGCCAGGTGCCGTTGCGGCTGCCGTTGTCTTCCAGCAACAGCTGCCCATCGTGAAGGCGCAAGGTCGCGTGATGCTGGCTGACGCCGGGGTCGGCCGGCAGGCTCAGCTCGCAGGCCAGGTCCCGCCCCATGCGCCATGGCCCCGAGCCAGACAGGCACACCCGGCGTTCGAGGCCGTTGATGTTGAGCTCGAGATCGGCCAGGCGGGAGCGACCCAGGCCGATGACGTCACCGGCTTGCAGGGGTTGTTCACCACTGATCCGTTCGCCGTTGACGAACACGCCATTGCGCGAGTCGAGGTCGCGCACCAGCCAGCGTCCGGAGCCTGAGCAACCCAGCCAGCAATGTTGTCTGGAGACCCCGTCACGTCGGATCACCAGGCTTGCGGCATGGGGATCGCGCCCGATGACCAGCCCGGCCCGGGGCAGTGCGATTTCAGCCGGCAGCACGCCGGGGTGCAGCGCGCGCAGGGTGGCGATGGAAGGATTGTTCTTGGTCACGGTTGGCGAAAGGATCAGGGCGCATTCATCATTACGCAATAACCGGCTGAAATGTGCTGTGGCCGAATCCGATTGCGCTCTTCGTTATTACAGGCGACACTCACGGCAAAGCCGCGGATCAATTTTTCAGGAGGTTTCCATGGCCAAGGTACTCGGTCGTTATCACATCATCAGCGAACTTGGCCGCGGCGGCATGGGCGTGGTCTACAAGGCCGTCGACCCGAAGCTGGAGCGCTTCATTGCCATCAAGTGCCTCAGCGATGAGCTCAGTGAAGACGAAATCACGGTCACCCGCTTCCTGCGCGAGGCGCGCAACGTGGCTGCGCTCAATCATCCGCATATTGCCCAGATCTTCCTGGCTGATGAGGATGAAGGCCGCCCCTACTTCGTGATGGAATTCATCGACGGGGAGTCGCTGGCCGAGCGTCTCGAGCGCGACAAGCGTCTGATGCCGGAGCAGGCGCTGCGCATTGTGATGGAATCCGCCGAGGCGCTGAAAGCCGCCCACGAGGAAAATATCGTCCACCGCGATATCAAGCCCGGCAACATCATGATTGACCGCCGGGGCCGGGCCATCCTGACCGATTTCGGCATTGCCAGCATCGTTCACCCCGATCAGCAGCCCAAGATCAGCAAGTACATCATGGGCACGCCGGGTTACCTGCCGCCGGAGGTGATGACCGGCCAGCCGGCCGACCATCGCGGCGATATCTTTGCACTCGGAGCGGTGTATTACGAAATGCTGGCCGGCAGGCGCCTGGTGCCGGGCCGTGACATCGAAGACACGGCTCGCACCTTGCTGGCTTCGGATTTTCCGGTGCTGGCAGACCTGGACGAAAAGATCGACAAGAGCACCTTTGGCGTGCTGGGGCGCATGCTGGCCCAGGATCCGAACAAGCGTTACCAGGATTACGACGCCCTGTTGGCAGATCTGGCCAATGCCCCGGCTGAAACCCCGGCGGCTGTTTCACCACCGCCGGCGGCGGCCAGCAGTGTTGACGAGGCCACGCGCCTGGCCGCTTCCGGACCGATTTCCGCGGCCGTTGCAGATAGCCAGGTCGAGATGCCGCCGACCGAAGCCGTCAACCCAGCCGTAACCCCACCACCGAGCACTGCCAACGCCAGCCCCCCGTCTGCGGGCAACAAGGGTGGCGGCCTGGGGCTGCTGGTCGGTCTGGCGGCCGGTTTGTTTCTGCTGGTCGGCGCGGCGGTCGCCAGCGTTGTTTTCTTGATGCCGGAGCGCTGGGACCAGTTCACCGCCATGGTGACTTCGCCATTTGCCCGCGACCCAGGTGAAGCCGCCCAGCCATCGGCTCGGGAGCCTTCGACAGACGCTGTCCAGGCGACAGCGTCCGTGCATGATGACGATGTCGTCGATACTGAGGTTGGCCAGGGTCTGGATGCCGAACTCGCGTTTGGTCTGGCCGACTCAGGTTCGCCAGGTCCGTTGCCTGACGATCTGTCCGACGAGGGCGTCGATGAACTGGCCGGGCCCGGTGAAGACGCGCAGCGTGATCAGGGCCGAATGGCCGCCAGCGAAGCGGCGTCCGACCGAGATGACGAGCCTGAGCAATTTAGCGCTGCGGCAGCTCGCCTGGTCGATGACGAAGGTGAGGCGGATGAGCGGCGTGGTGGTGATCGTCCTGGCGAGGACGGTAGCGGTCAGGTTGCTTCATCAGGGCCATCGGCCGAACGCTCCCCGGCGGCTGACCAAGCCAGCGAGACGCGGCACCCTGCCGAACCCGCACCCGCAGCCAGCGAAACCGATGTGGATGAGCCGCTGGTGCTGGCGTCGATCCCCGCAGAGCCGGCCGGCGAGGCGGCGGTCGTTCCTGAGGCAGCGCCGCGAGCCGCCCCGGCCCCGGCTCCTCGACCAGAAGGTGTTTTGGTGGTGGGGGTTGGTGACCCGGTCTTCATTGATCCCGTGGTGCGGGAAATCGAGCAACGCCTGCGGGCCGATGGCCATGAGCTGATTGAACGCGGCTTTGTGGCCGGCTTGTCGCAGCTGGTTCACGGCGGCGAGGTCGACTTGGCTGGCCTGTCCAGCGCTGCGACCAATGCCGGCGCCCGGTTCGCCATCGTCGCTCGAGCCATGCCGTCTGGTGAGCGCCTGCTGCGCTACTACGGCCGCACGGATACAGCCTACATCGTTCAGTTCGAGACGGTCACTTACGATCTCAGCCAACGTCGACGTCTGGACGCCTCAGACCTTGAGCAGATCGAGTACACCGCGCTCAATGCCACCCGCCAGGCCCGTGATTCGATCGCTCGGCAGCTGCCGCGAATCAGCGCTGGATTGAGCGACTGAACCCGCATTGGCCCTAATCCGTCAACCTTCGGGGCAAAGCGCTGAGAGCTGCGCCCCGAGATATGAATGATTCTGCTTTTTGACCCGCGCTGAGGAGTGCCCGGGGCATGCATTGCGCAGTGTTTCATCGAACAGATCTCATCGGGTTGACGGTGAACATAAAAACCTGAAATCTTGAGAACGCAAAGAAGCAAAGAAACCAGGCAGCATAGACACATCAAGACTATTCCATCCTGGCTGCTGGCGAACTCCGCTGCTTTCGGCCGGCCCGAAGCGTCTGGCGTCACTCGATGCTCGGACCCATCTACAAGCGCTGAACCTAAAGGCTTTCCTGATATAGCGTCGTGTCTCAGCGTCCGGGCTTCGGTCGGGTTGAACCGCCGTCCTCGGGCGGTGAATTCCGCTTCAGTTCGACGCGGTGGCGAGGCCTTCAGCGAAATCCCCCGCCCGAGGACGGC
>SKQI01000121.1 GCA_007119095.1 Wenzhouxiangella sp.
AGAAACTGCTCCTCGGCCAGCACTACGCTGGCAATACAGCCAGTCAGCAGCATTGCCAGCAAGAGGCGACCGATCATGTCCCCTGGCGACCGCGGAAGCGCTCGGGCAAAACCTCCATGTCAGGCTGGTCTTCGCCTTCCTTCTCGACCGGCATCAGGTCCTGCTTGGTCACGCCCAGAATGATGGCAGCGTTACCAGCTATGTAGATCGACGAATAGGTACCGACGATCACGCCAATGATCAGGGTGAAGGCAAAGGCATGGATGATCTCGCCGCCGAAGTAGAACAACGCGATCAACACCAGCAAGGTGGTCAGAGATGTCATCAATGTCCGACCAAGCATCTGGTTGATCGACAGGTTGCAAAGCTCCGTTGGTGTGCCCTTGCGCTTGATGCGAAAGTTTTCCCGCAAACGGTCGTAGAGAACGATGGTGTCATTCAGCGAGTAACCGATGACCGCGAGGATCGCGGCAACCACGGTCAGATCGAAATTGACCTGGAACAGCGACAGAATACCGACCACAAGCAGCACGTCGTGAACCAGGGCGGCGACAGCACCAACAGCGAAGCGCCACTGAAAGCGGAAAGACACGTAGAGCAGAATACCGAACAGCGCATAGAGCATGGCAAGACCGCCCTGCTCTGCCAGCTCCTGCCCCACCTGCGGCCCCACGAACTCGACACGCCTCAGCTCGATTCCCGGCTCCTGCGCCGATAGCGCGCGCAGCACCTGGGTAGACAGGTCGGCGCCCGATTCATCGTCCTGATCAGCCGGCATGCGAACCACAATGTCGCGCGCCGCACCGAAAGTTTGAACGGTGAAGTCATCGAAGCCGGCGTCGGTCAGGGCCTGGCGCACATCGCCCAGCTCTGGCGCTGCCGGGTAACCGACTTCGATCAGCGTGCCACCGGTGAAGTCCAGACCGAAATTGATGCCGCGGGTGAACAGCGAAGCAACACCAATCGCCAGGATGATGACCGAAAGGACCAGGGCCAGCTTGCGCTGCCCCATGAAGTTGATGTTGATATCGGGCTTGATGATTTGCATGTGCTTGCCTCTATATCGCCAGCGCCTTGAGACGCTTCTTGCGGCCATAAATCAGATGGACCACGGCACGCGTACCGATGATGGCGGTAAACATCGACGTCACGATACCCAGGCTCAGGGTCACGGCGAAGCCCTTGATCGGACCGGTGCCGAACAGGAACAGCACCACGGCAGCGATCAGCGTGGTGACGTTGGCATCGGCAATGGTCGAGAAGGCTTTTTCGTAACCGGCCCGAATAGCGGCCTGCGGCGAATTGCCGTTATTGAGTTCTTCACGTATTCGTTCGTAAATCAGGACGTTGGCATCGACCGCCATACCGACGGTCAGCACGATACCGGCGATGCCCGGCAAGGTCAGCGTTGCGCCCAACAGCGAAAGCAGCGCTACGATCAGCACCAGGTTCACCGTCAATGCGATGTTGGCAACCAGGCCAAATACCTTGTAGTAGATCGCCATCACAATCAGCACCAGAATGAACCCGATGATGACTGATCGGAAGCCCTGGTCAATATTGTCCTGCCCCAGGCTGGGGCCGACAGTACGCTCCTCGATGATCTGCATTGGGGCAGCGAGGGCGCCGGCACGCAGCAGCATGGCCAGCTGGCTGGCTTCAGTGGCCGAGCCCAGGCCGGTGGTCTGGAAGCGACCGCCGAACGGCTCTCGTGTCACCGCTGCCGAAATGACTTCTTCGACACGCCGGGTGGTATGGATCTCTTCACCATTTTCTTCGCGAACTTCCGGCCGGTGCTCAATGAAGACCACGGCCATGCGATTGCCCACATTCTGGCTGGTGTGCTCGAGCATGCTGCGCGCACCTGGACCGTCCAGGGACACGACCACGTTGGGCGCGCCAGTCTGCGAATCAAAACCAGCCTGCGCATTGATCAGGTTATCACCTGAGGCAATGACTGTCCGCGACAACAGAATCGGATCGCCGTTGCGCATGAAGTACAGCAGCGATTGCGGCGGAACACGGCCGGTACGATGGGCCTCGAACGGATCATTCTGCTCATCGACGCCGCGATACTCGACCGTGGCGGTAGAGCCCAGCACCTGTTTGGCCCGAGCCGGATCCTGCACACCGGGCAGCTGCACGACGATGCGGTCCGCGCCCTGCTGCTGGATGATCGGCTCGGACACGCCCAGTTCATTGACACGGTTGCGCAACGTGGTGATGTTCTGGCGCAGCGCGGTCTGTTGCAGGTCGCGCAGCACATCTTCATCGATGGACGCCCGGATATTGAAGGTTTCCGACCCATCGCGGGTTTCCAGCACCAATTCCTCAACCTGGCGGCCAAGCACGCGCATGGCGCGCTCGCGATCTTCCACCGAGCGCAGCTCGGTCACAATCTGGTTGCGGTCCATACGCACCGAGCGATACCGAATCTGCTCATCACGCAGCAGGTTGCGGATCTGGGTAACGAATCGCTCAAGCTGCTGGGTGCGCGCCGTATCCATGTCCACCTGCATCAGGAAGTGAACGCCCCCCTGCAGATCCAGGCCGAGGGTCATCGGCTCGGCACGAAGGGCGCGCAGCCAAGGCGGCGTGGCCGGCGCCAGGTTCAGTGCCACCACGTAGTCCTCGCCCAGCGCATCAGTCAGCACATCGGCAGCTCGGGCCTGGCGGTCAACATTGCCGAGGCGGACAAGCAGCCGCTGTGGCTCGAACTCTATTGAATCAAACTCGATGCCGGCATTGCCCATGGCCGCTTCGATCCGGGCAGGCATATCCCGCTCCAACTCGAAGCCGCGGAGCGAAGACACCTGTACCGCTGGATCGTCACCAAACAGATTAGGCAGTGAGTAAACCAGGCCGATGCCCAGCGCGATGACCAGCAGGGCGTATTTCCAGGGTGGGAATCGGTTCATTTGTGGGTCTCGAAAAATCCGGTTTGATTAGGCAAGGGTCAACTCGCAGAGTCGATCGTCCCCTTGGGCACGACCTGGGCCACGGAATGCTTCTGCAGTTTGACCACCAGTTTGTCAGCAAGCTCCACAGTCACGAAACTGTCACCGACGTTGGTGACCCGGCCGAGCAACCCGCCTGCGGTAATCACTTCGTCGCCGGCTGACAGGCTGGAAACCAGCTCGCGGTGTTCCTTGTTGCGCTTCATTTGCGGGCGAATCAACAGGAACCAGAAAATGATGATCAGCAGACCAAACATGATCAGGGACGGCATGGCGCTGGGCTGCTGGGCTGCATCCTGCGCCATCGCGCTGGCGATGAAAAAGTCCATGGGCAAAAAACCTCAGACGTTACAGATTGTCGGATATTGGGACCATTTGGCCCCGACGCAACCCGGAATTATCGCACAGGCTGACGTGCTGGACTACGGTCAGTCAGGAATCCCACCGCGCCAGGCGCGCTGCAATTCAGCGGCTGTGGCTTCGAAACATTCGCCCTCGATGGCATCGCGCAGCTGGCGCATCACGGTCTGGTAGTAGTGCAGGTTGTGGATGGTGGCAAGGCGATGACCGAGGATTTCATTGCAGCGGTGCAGGTGGCGCAGGTAAGCGCGCGAGTAATTTCTGCAGGTATAGCAGTCGCAGTTCTCGTCGATCGGCCGGGTATCGTGCTGGTAACGGGCGTTGCGGATCTTGAGCACGCCGTGACTGGTGAACAGGTGGCCATTGCGGGCGTTGCGAGTCGGCATCACGCAGTCGAACATGTCGATACCGCGGGCCACGCCCTCAACCAGGTCTTCGGGCCGGCCTACACCCATCAAGTAGCGCGGGCTTTCGGTCGGTAGTGCCGGGCAGGTGCAGTCCAGCACCTGGTTGCGCTCTTCTTCAGGCTCGCCAACCGACAGGCCGCCGATGGCATAGCCGTCGAAGCCGATATCGACCAGACCGGCCGCTGACTCCAGCCGCAGCGGCTCGTACATGCCGCCCTGAACAATGCCAAACAGGGCCGAGGCGCTGTCTCCATGGGCTACTTTCGAGCGTTCGGCCCAGCGCAACGAGCGGCGCATGGACTCGGCCGCCTGGACCTCGCTGGCCGGATAGGGCGTGCACTCATCGAAGATCATGACGATATCGGAGCCCAGCGCGCGCTGCACCGCCATCGATTCCTCCGGCCCCAGGAACACGCGCGAGCCATCGACCGGCGAGGCGAAGGTCACACCGCGTTCGTCCATCTTGCGCAGATCGGCCAGGCTCCAGACCTGGAAGCCACCGGAGTCGGTCAGGATCGGCCCGGACCAGTGCATGAAATCATGCAGATCGCCGTGGGCGCTGATGACTTGGGTGCCCGGCCGCAGCATCAGGTGAAAGGTATTGCCCAGCACGATCTCGGCGCCCGTGACTCTGAGTTCTTCGGGCGTCATCGCCTTGACCGTCCCATAGGTGCCCACCGGCATGAACGCCGGCGTTTCGACCGTCCCCCGATCGAAGGTCAAGCGGCCGCGACGGGCTGGGCCGTCGGAATGTATCAGGTCAAATTTCATGGGGGAAGGATATAGGAGAAACGGGTTCCGGGTTCCGGGTTCCGGTTTCCGGAAAAACCTGATCGGAGCCCTACCGGAAACCGGTAACCGGAACCCGGAACCCGATCATTCAATCAACATCGCATCCCCGTAGCTGAAAAACCGATAACGCTGCCGGACGGCATGTTCATAAGCCGCCAAAATCGTATCGCGATCGGCGAAAGCGCTGACCAGCATCAGCAGGGTGGAGCCGGAAAGGTGGAAATTGGTGATCATGGCATCGACTACTCGGAATTGGTAGCCGGGGTAGATGAACAGGCGGCTATCGCCGGCGTAGGGTTTCAGGGTGCCGTCAGCGGCGGCGGTTTCCAGCGACCGGACCGAGGTGGTGCCAACGGCAATGACGCGTCCGCCGCGTGCTTTGGTGCGGGCCACTGCATCAACCAGGCCCTGGCCCACCGACAGCCACTCGGCGTGCATGCGGTGATCTTCCAGATTCTCGACCCGCACCGGCTGAAACGTGCCTGCGCCCACGTGCAGCGTGCACCAGGCCTTTTCGACCCCGCGCTGGTCCAGGCGAGCGAGGATGTCGTCGTCGAAATGCAGGCCAGCGGTGGGCGCGGCTACCGCACCCGGGACCTGGCCGTAAACGGTTTGATAGCGATCCCGGTCCATGGCCTCGTCGGCACGCTCGATATAAGGCGGCAGCGGCATGTGGCCGACCGTCTCGAGCAGCGCCGACCAGTCAGCGTCCTGATCCAGGTGCAGTCGCCAGAACTCACCGTCACGCTCGCCGACCTGAATGCGCATCCCGTTTTCGACGACCAGCTCGCTGCCAGGCTGCGGCTTGCGGTTGGCCCGCAGCTGGGCAATGGCGCTCTGCGCATCGACCAAACGCTCAATCAGGATTTCAACCCGGCCGCCGGTAGCCTTGGCAGCCCAAAGCCGGGCCGGGATCACCCGCGTATTGTTGAACACCAGCAAGTCGCCGGCCTTGAGCAGCTCGGGCAGGTCGGCAAATTGTCGATCAGCCCAGGCTTTGGGCGATCGATCCAGGTGCAGCAAGCGGCTGGCCGAACGCTGGACCAATGGCTGCTGGGCAATCAGTTCTTCGGGCAGATCAAATTGAAAGTCGGAGACGCGCATTCCTATCCATCAAAACCAGGGGCGCACGATTCTATACCCGAAACACCCACCAGGAGCCCGACAGAATTGCCAAGCTGCGCGCCTTTCAGGCAGACTGGGTCGCCATGAATACTGCCAACTCCTTTTTGATCGATCTGCACAGCCACCTGCTGCCCGAGCGGCTGCCAGAGATGGGGCCCGGTTTCCCGGTGCTGGCTGGCGACGGTGACAAGCGCGACATCATGATTGATGGTCGGTTCTTCCGCGCTGTCGGTCGCACGGCCTTCGACATGGACCATCGCATCGAGGCCTATGCCGAAAAAGGCGTGCAGGTGCAGGTGGTGTGCACGGTTCCAGTGATGTTCAGCTACCACATGCCGGCCGAGCCGGCGGCCCGGTTTTCCCGTTTCCTGAATGACCACATTGCCGACCAGCAGCGCGCCCGCCCCGACCGGGTGATTGCCCTGGGCACCCTGCCCCTGCAGGATACGGCCCTGGCCATCGCCGAGGCCGAGCACTGCCGCGACCTCGGTTTGCCGGGCGTGCAGATCGGCTCGAACGTCAATAATCGCAATCTCGACGATGCCGAGCTGTTTGAGGTATTCGCCGCCTGCCAGGACCTGGGCCTGGCGGTACTGGTCCACCCCTGGAACATGATGGGCAAGGAAGTCATGCCCGATTACTGGCTGCCCTGGCTGGTCGGCATGCCGGCCGAGTTGTCGCGGGCGATCTGCTGCATGATCTTCGGCGGCGTGCTCGAGCGCCTGCCCGGCCTGCGCGTCTGCTTTGCCCACGGCGGCGGCGCCTTTCCGTTCACCATCGGCCGGATCGAGCATGGTTTCAACATGCGCCCTGACCTGGTCGCGACCCGCAACGCGGTCAATCCGCGCGACTATATCGGCAAGTTCTGGGTCGATTCGGTCACCCATGACCCGCAGGCCCTCGCCTACCTGATCGAGGTCATGGGCGAGGACAAAGTGGCCCTGGGCACGGATTATCCGTTTCCACTGGGCGAACAGGAGCCGGGCGCGGCGATTCGCGCCCTGAACCCCGCGCCTGACCTGGCACAACGCCTGTTCTGGCAAAATACGCTGGAATTTCTTGACCTGCCCAACGCGCGTTTCGGACTGCCATCGTGATTGCCACCATCGAGTTCGACGGCAGCCGCCGCCAGGCTGATCTGGGCCGCGGCACCTGCCTGGCCATTCCGCTGCGCGACCAGGGTCGTCATCCGCATTTTTTTGTTGATGAACCGGCCCGTTTTACGCCCCTGGCCGCCGGCAGCTTCAGCGGCCGGGTCAAGCAGGGCTGCAGTTGCAATGTCGATCGGGTGGAGTTTGTTCCGCACTGTCATGGCACCCATACCGAGGGCGTCGGCCATGTGCTTGGCGATGCCCGGCCGGTCCAGCAGGCATTGAATTTCGGCCTGCTGCCAGCTGCCCTGGTCAGCGTCATACCGACCGAGGACAGCCAGGACACGGCAGCCGGTATCGGCCCGGTGATCGAGGCAAGCATGCTGGACTTGCCGCCAGGGATCCGCGCCCTGGTCATCCGCACCCTGCCCAACTCGGCCGACAAGTGCACCCGCTGCTATGACCAGGCACCGCCCTACCCGCTGCTGTCGGAAGAGGCGATGGACGCCATTGTCGAGGCCGGCATCGAGCACCTGTTGATCGACACCCCATCGGTGGATGCCGCCGACGACGGTGGTCGCCTGGCCCAGCACCGGCGCTTCTGGGGCTTCGTCGACGCTCAGCCGGCTGCCGGACGTGCCACCTGCACCATCACCGAGATGATTTACGTGCCCGATCACTTGCCAGACGGTCTTTACCTGCTCTCTCTGGGCGTATCGGCGATCGAGGGCGATGCCAGCCCGAGCGCACCGGTACTGTTCCCGCTGTCATGAGTGCGACCGCACCGGCCAGCGAGATCGAAGCCGGCGCCTTTCGCGACCGCTTCCGCCTGCCGCACGGCCCCGAGGGTCACGATGCCTTGTATTTGTGCGGCAATTCCTTGGGCCTGCAGCCAATCGCGGCGGCCGATGCCGTCGCCGCCGAGCTAGAGCGCTGGGCCAACCTCGGCGTGGCCGGTCACTTCGACGGCCCCCTGGCCTGGATGCCCTACCATCGCCTGTGCACCGACAACCTGGCCCTGATCGTCGGCGCCAAGGCCGAAGAAGTGGTGGCGATGAATTCGCTGACCGTCAACCTGCACCTGATGATGGTCAGCTTCTACCGGCCTCAAGGCAAGCGCCGGCGCATCCTGATCGAGCGCGGCGCGTTCCCGTCCGACCGCCATGCGGTCAGCTCGCAGCTGGCCCTGCATGGCCTGGACCTGGAGCATGATTTGGTCGAACTGGCACCGCGCCGCGACGGCTTGCTGCACGAAGAAGATATCGAGGACTACCTGGAGCGCTACGGCGACAGCGTCGCCCTGGTGCTGTGGCCGGGCGTGCAGTACGCCACCGGCCAGGTGTTCGACATGGCTCGGATCGCCCGCGCCTGCGAGCGCGCCGGCGTTGTCCTGGGGCTGGACCTGGCCCATGCGGTCGGCAATATCCCGCTTGAGCTGCACGACTGGGGCGTCGACTTCGCTGTCTGGTGCAGCTACAAGTACCTGAATTCAGGCCCCGGTGCCGTCGCCGGCTGCTTCGTTCACCAGCGCCACGCCGGCTTCGACGGCCCGCGCCTGGCCGGCTGGTGGGGCCATGACGAAAAGTCACGCTTCCGCATGGGTCCGGCCTTCAAGGCAGCCCGCGGCGCCGAAGGCTGGCAGCTGTCGAATCCGCCGATTCTGGCCATGGCACCGCTGTGGGCCTCGCTGGACCTGTTCGCCGAGGCCGACATCCATGCCCTGCGCCGCGCCTCGCTGGCGCTGACCGGGCACCTGGCCAGCCTGTTGCATGAACGGCTGGACAAATCGATTCAAATCATCACCCCGCTGGAGCCGCATCGCCGCGGCTGCCAGCTTTCCCTCAAGGTTCGGGCCGGTCGCGAGGCTGGCCGGCGCCTGTTCGAGCGCCTGGAAGCCCACGGCGTGGTTGCCGACTGGCGCGAGCCTGACATCATCCGGGTGGCGCCGGTGCCCCTGTACAACACCCGCGCCGAAACAGAGGCCTTCGTCGCCCTGGTGGAGAAGCTGCTGTGAACCCGGGCAAACATCTGACCATTGTTGGCGCCGGCCTGGCCGGCTCCTTGCTGGCAGTGCTGTTGGCCCGCAGAGGGATAGCCGTTGAGCTGTTCGAGCGCTATCCGGACCCCAGGCAGCACAAGATTCCCGCCGGACGCTCGATCAACCTGGCCCTGGCCGAACGTGGTCGAGCCGCCCTGGCCCATGCCGGGCTGCTGGAACAGGTGGAGGCTTTCGCCCTGCCCATGGCTGGGCGCATGCTGCACGACGAAACCGGGCAGACCCGTCTGCAGCGCTACGGCCAGCGCGACGACGAGGTGATCTGGTCGGTGCATCGCGGCCAGCTGAACCAGACGCTGCTCAATGCAGCCGAGGCCCACGGCGTCAATATTCACTTTGACCGACGGCTGTCGAAGGCCGATTTCGATGCCGGGCAGCTGCATTTTCTGGACAGCCAGGACCAGCCCCACGCCCATGACTTCGAACTCGCCATTGGCTGCGACGGCGCCGGCTCGGCGCTGCGCCAGGCGATGCAGTCAGTGACCGAGCTGGGCATTCGCGAGCAAGCCCTGGGGCATGGTTACCTGGAGCTGAGCATCCCGCCCGATGACGCCGGCGACTTCCGCATGGACCCCAAGGCCCTGCATATCTGGCCGCGCGGCGGCTTCATGATGATTGCCCTGCCCAACCCCGACGGCAGCTTTACCTGCACCCTGTTCCTCGACAATGACGGTGACCCGGGTTTCAAGCAGCTTGAAGGTCCGGCCGCCATGCGTGCTTTCCTGGAGCGCGAGTTTGCCGATGCGGTGGCCCTGATGCCCGAGCTGGATCGAGAGCTGGCCGAACACCCGGTCGGCTTTCTCGGCACCTTGTACGTCGACCGCTGGCTGCTGGGCGACAAGGCCGTACTGCTGGGCGATGCCGCGCATGCCATCGTGCCCTTTCACGGCCAGGGCATGAACGCAGCCTTCGAGGACACGGTTGCGCTGGACCGACTACTGGCAGAATCCCCGGATCGGGCGAGTGCTCTGAAAGCCTTCCAGGAGGAACGCAAGCCGAACGCCGATGCCATTGCCGCCATGGCCCTGGACAACTACCTGGAAATGCGCGATCGCGTCCGCGACCCCCGCTTTCATCTGCAAAAAGCCCTGGAGTGGGAGCTGGAGAAGCGCCTGCCGGGCCAGTTCATCCCGCGCTATGCCATGGTCATGTTCCACCCGGAAATCCCCTACTCGCAAGCGCTGACCCGCGGGGAACGCCAGGCCCAGCTGCTGGCCGACCTGAGCGCCGGACATGAGGCACTGGATACGATTGACCTGGAGAAGGCCTGCGCAACGGCGCGGGATCGGCTGGCATCGGTTTGATGGATAGTGCCTGGGGCTGGCGGCTGACCGCCGGTATAGCCGCTATCCTGCTGGTTGTGGCCGTTGTCGTCGTGCTGGGCCGCTTGGGCATAGATCCCGTCCTGGAACAACTTGCCAGCCTGGAATCCATGGTCAAAGCGCGTTTCTGGCTCGCCCTAGTGACATTCATCGCAGCCTTTCTCCTGCTTTCTCTTGTCGCGCTGCCGGTAGGCACCTTGTTCTGCCTGACTGGCGGCTACCTGTTCGGCACCTGGCTGGGTGCCGCGGCATCCTTGTTTGCCGCATCGCTTGCGGCCATTGTTACCGTGGTCCTGGTTCGCCGCTTCGGTGGCCGCCTGCTACGACGACGCCTTGCCCGCAGCCGGATCGAACCCTGGGTGAAGCGGATCGAGCGCGACGCGGAATGGTACGTGGCCCTGTCACGCATCGTTCCGGTCGCCCCTTTTTTTGTCGTCAATGCCGCTGCCGGCATGTCGCAGATGCCGGTCTGGCGTTTTTCCGTGGCCTCGACCCTGGGCCTGGTCCCGATCACCCTGATCTATGCGGCCGTTGGCAACGGTCTGGGATCGATGCTGGAAGCGCGCGACATGATGGGGCCGGACTTGCTGCTGGAACCCCAGATCGGCCTGCCGCTGGCGGCGCTGGTGGTGCTGATTGTCTCGAGCTGGGTTTTGAAGCGGTGGCTCGCTGACGATTAGCGACGTCGGTGCCGGACTGCGGGTTTCGCGACCAGCAATGCTCCGAACCTCGGCCGCGTTGGGCCGGGCTACGTACTAGCGGGCAGGCGGAAGACGACCTGGTTTTGGTCTTCGTGCCAGGGGGTGCCATGGACCGATCTGAACGCATCGATGCACGGCTCGATATCCGGCAGTTCGCGAGCCCCGTCGACGGCCTCGGTGCGGTGGAAAACCAGGAAGCGATTCTCTGGAGAAGTTTGCTGCAACAGATCAGCAAGGAACAGGAACTGCCGAAACACGATGTGCTGATCGCTGTCGGGACGCAGTTCACCATGCGTCCAGTCCACACACATGCCACTGGCCATGCCAATGCGCACGGGACGACGATGAACGCGCTGATAGGCAGACAGCGGACTGAACACCGATTCAAAGTGCCAGGGCGATTCAATCACGACCCAATCCCCACTTTCGCCTGCGATTCGGGCATAGATATCAGGGATGGCAAGCTCGGCCTGGAGCTGTTCGACGGGATTGCGTTGTTCGTCGAAGTCCAGCTGGTAGCGCAAGTGGTTGGTGAAGGGATTGGGCCCATCCATGGTCCTGGGCAAGGGTCCGGAAAACGCGAGCAGGACCAGCAACACCGATGCCGTCAATGGCACGGCCAGATTTCGCGGGCGAAACAGGCAGCCAGCCGTCCAGACCAGGCCAACCGCGATCAGCAGCAAGGCGAAGGGCTGGGCAATAGCGGTGTAGCGAACCAGCACCAGCGCATGGTGGATCCAGGCCGCATTCAGCAGAATTGTCACCACCAGCGCAACCACGATCATGAACACCCAGTAGGCGATAAAGGCAGGGTCCCTGCGCCCGAGCCGCCAGGCACCCAAGGCGGCGAACACCAGGCCAGCCCCGGCAAACAGCCAGTGGGCGCTGCCGATCACCATCTCCCATGCCTGGACAAAGGTGATCCACTGCACCTGGTGAATACCCGACTTGCCGGTCATCGCGTCCGGATCGGCCAGCAGCGGCGGCAGCACCAGGGCCGAACAAAACAGGGTTGTCAGTGCGCCCAGCGGCAGGATTCGTTTCAGCGCCTCACCGCGGTCTCCGCGCCACCAGTCGTCCAGGGCAATCAGACCAAACCAGGTCAAGGCGGCGGCAGTAAACAGCAGGGTCAGCGGATGCAGCCAGGCACAGGCCGTTGCACAGATCACGAAAACAATGGCCCAGGCCCGTTTACGTTCATGCCACCAGCGCCACAGGGCGATCATGGCAATGAAGCCCATCGGCACGGTGAGTGCGTAGGGACGGACGTAACGGGTGAAATGAATCAGCAGCGGAGAAATGGCCAGCAAAGCACCGAATACCCAGGGCTCCGAGCGCTTCAGCCACGGCTTCATCACCCATGGCAACGCCAGTACGGTGGCCAGTCCAAAGGCCAGCGGCAAAGCGCGCATACGCCACTCCGACAGGCCGATGGTATCGGCCAGCAGGCGAAAGAACAGGGTCAAGGGGATGGTGTGATCGGCATGACCAAAAGACAGAAAAATGTCCCGGTAGCCGGAACGCATCAGCTTGTGGATGGCATGCCATTCATCGTCGATCAGAATCTGGTGGCCGATCTGCCATAGCCGCAGCCAGGCCGCAAGTGCGAACAGCAACAGCCAGGCCAGCAGCCACAGCCAACGCCTGTCCGTGTCAGCCTTGTCCAACATCTCAGAAGTAGCGCGGTCGATACAGCCCCAGGCGACTGGCCAGGGAGGCCACGGACACGCCCAGCACGCCCAGGCCGTAAATCACACTGCGCCGGAAGTTGATTGACGAAGCTTCGTCGAAGTACGCCGTGGGACAGGTGATTTCACCAATGCGGTAGCCGCGATGAATGATCTGGGCCAGCATCTGGTTATCGAAGATGAAGTCGTCGGAATTGGCCACCAGCGGGATGCTCTTCAACACCTCGGCCGAGAAGGCGCGGTAGCCGGTGTGATATTCCGACAGCTTGGCCCCGGTACACAGGTTCTGAAACGCGGTCAATGCGCGGTTGGCGACGTACTTGTAGCGCGGCATACCGCCGCGCAGGGCACCCCCGCCGAGAATGCGCGAACCAAGCACAACGGGAAACAGGCCGCTGGCGACCAGGCCGGCCATCGCCGGGATCAGTTTCGGCGTGTACTGGTAGTCCGGGTGCAGCATGATGACGATATCCGCCCCCAGCTCCAGGGCCTTGGCATAGCAGGTCTTCTGGTTGCCACCGTAGCCACGATTCTCCGGGTGGCGGATCACGTGGCGGATGCCCATCCGTTCAGCCACCGCCACCGTGTCGTCCTGGCTGGCGTCGTCAACCAGGATGATTTCATCGACCAGGTCGCTGGGTACCTCGGCCAGCGTCTTGGCAAGGGTTTGCGCGGCATTGTAGGCCGGCAAGACCACGACCACTTTCAGATTGGCAATCATGGGTATCGCGCCTCGAACCAGACGTCCGGTTCAGGGACTTCCCTGACCGGAAAACAAGCGGCCCGCCACGGGCTCATGGCGGGCCGCAATCACTAACGCAACTGAACGTAATGACCTACAAAGCGCAGCTCAATCGCTCGGACAGCTTCTGGATCGGCACCTCCAGGCTGATATCGTGATTGAGCGGCGGAGCGCTGGTGAAATCAATCACCTCGGTGCCGGACGTCTCGCTGTCGAAAACCACCCCATAAGCACCGACAGCGGTCGAGTTGCCGTCGTATGTCATCGGGAAACTTTCGCAATTGGGGCAGAACCCACGGAAGTCGCGTACTTCACCAGCAGCACCCAGCTCATCATCCACGGCCGAAACGAACACCCAGCGCCCGACGCCCTCATCATCGTAGTAATAGCGGACGTAGGACTGGTTGTCCCGGGTAATGACCATGGTCGTGCCACCAACCACGTTTCCAGGCGAGAACCAGTGACCGGTCAGGCTGAACGGCTCATCGTCGACTTCCGGACAGGTTTGCGGCGCATCCGGCGTCATCAGCT
>SKQI01000275.1 GCA_007119095.1 Wenzhouxiangella sp.
CCGCAGCCATTTCATTGCTTTCCTCGGATCGGTTATTCGGCAGAAAGCCAATATCAAAGGCGCTTGTCACTTTGCCAAAGGGCTTGAGGATGGCCGAATCGGCGTCCAGCCAAATGATGGGAGCGCCCAGCGTTATCAGCTTGAATTTCAGGAATGCCGGTTTGAACAAGCAGGCCGCTATCCGGCCCCAGTTTGGGATTGTCTCAAAAGACGTCTTGAGGCCGAATCCCTCACATTGAAAACGAAGACGATCGAGGCTTTCTACATAGCTTGTAGCCCTGGTAGCATAGGATACGAGCACTGGATCATCCGACTCTGCAAACGCAGAATCCTCGGAATCAATCAGATCCTCGGGCATCGCCACAGACAAGCAAGGGACGAACCAGGACGGGCCATAACTCCTGCTCGTCGACGCGTCACTGCCACGGCGAAGCTTTCGGAGCCATCGAGACACCGTCCTTTTAGCCACTCGCACTTTCAGCTCCAAATCGCCTTTTTCAGGCCGCGCCACCCCGCCCCGACTGCAGTTCGCGATAGCCACCGTTTATATAGATTCTTGGGCCCGGATCGTCGGGGCGTGCGGTTTTCGTAAACCATAACATTTGTATAACCCTGAACCCCCATAACGTCCAGCAGCTGAGGAATGACATTCTCGGAGAACCTCAGCTTTGTGATCTGCCCGAATTCTCCCAGATAAACTCGGCAAAGCGCGTCGAAGTCAGTTAACCAGCCCCTCCGATCAAGCCAAGCCCACGAATTGTAATCCGGTCCGATGTCCTTTTCATCGAGGATGCCGCTCCGACGGATTTGAGCCGAATAGGAGCGCCACCAATCATTGAGATCGCGCTCAACCAGGACAATCTTGAACTCCTCAACGGAATCGGGAAACAAGGCTCTCAAGGAACGGGCTTCCTCCGCAGTCCTGAAAAAAGAGAGGTGCTCCGAACTGATCAACAAGGATTCCTTGACAGAGGTTGTACAGATCCGATGCAAATGCACTCTTATTTTTTTCAGCCATGCTTGTTTATCCCACGCGGACTCCGGCACACTCCATGGGCCTGGATAAAGCTCATCTATCACGCCTTTTCTCAGCAAAACCATTCCGATCTCATTCGCAGCAGCCGTTTTCCGGAACAATGGCTGGTAAAGTTCGATCCCGGTTTCATCAAATAGTGCGGGATTCTGCTGGATGAAGAGCTGGAAAGAGGTTGTTCCAGTTTTGTGAAGGCCAATATGGAGGATCACACGACGTATCATGGTGCGATTAGCGTTAGTCCTTTTGTTGGATCAATGCTGATTCGTCAAGACTTCGCTGTAGTGCTTCGACAGCAGCGCCGAGTAAGCGGCGCGCCCACATTTCTCGATCACAAACTCTCTCAAGAGCGTCGGCTCAAACCGGATCTCTCCCGAATAAAGCCTCTCCAACACATCGGCGACCGCTTCAGGACTCTTGATAGGCACAACTCTTCCAACATCCTCCACAAGCAAATCTTCAGTTCCGCCATGTCTCGTTGCAACAACAAACAAACCAGTCACCAGAGCTTCAAGTACCGCGTTCGGAAAACCCTCCTGAATGCTGGTCAGGACAAAGACCTGATGCTCGGCCAGCTCGGCCGCAATCTCCTGCCTCGTCATTTTTTTGATGATCTTCACGTGCTCGACTAGATCCAGATTCTCAATCATCCTGAGAACATGCTCCTGTCGCTTTCCCCAGGCACCCAAACCAACCATTGTCATGGAGAACGGAATGTTCCGTGCCCTGAGTAGCGCAAGCGAGCGCAACAAAGTGGGATGATCCTTGTAATGTGATGCCGCACCGATCGTTATCAACCTTAACGGGCTGAGTGGCTGATAACCTGAGGAAACAAAGGGAAAGGCGTCCTCATCGATGAAGTTGAAAATGATATGCGCGTCGATATCAATCTCACTCATGCTGACCTGCCGCACCTTGTCATAACCAAGCGACAGAACCCGATCAGCACCTTCAAACGCCATGCGGACAGCATCGTGCAGATGATCAGGGAATTTGTGGATCGTGAAGGGCATATGTTCCGATAGCACGTAGGGAATGCCGAATCGGGACTTGATCTGAGCGGCAACCAATCCTGCCGGATAGACAGTATGAGCTCTGATCAGGTCGGGGCGCCACCCCGTATTGATCAATTCATCGAAAACACTAAGGTAACTTTCTATAGTCTGCCTATATAAACCACGTTCTGATAGGAAAATGACTTTCTGGGAGTACAACAGGGCTTTTGGGTCCCGGAAAACGTCTTCGTCAGGCAACTCAATGCGTTGTCGTGCAGAAATCGCGAAGTCCAACCACCACCTCATAAAATGCTTCGTTTTACGAGCTAGCAAATGCAGCGCAGGCCGCTTTTGTATCTTGACATGCAGAACGCGCGTATCAAACCTGCTCGACAAAAGCGCTCCCTGCGCCTGGAAGAACGAACCGTTTATCCGATCGGTGGGGGTTATATACCAAGACGGAATAATGAGAAGTTTCGGGATCATGCTGCATTCTTTCGTTATCTCTCCCGACTACCCGCACCGAGCCATAAAATCAGGGGCCTTGGCGAAATGCTGCGCATAGGGAACGGTGAACAAATCTCGGAGAAGCAATTGAAGCTTTGGCATCCACAGAATGTGGACTACGTTGGGGACCTCAGCTGAGTCTCGTCTTTACGTCGATACAAAACTGGCGGTAGTCCCTGATATAGTCGTTTTCATCATACCGGTTTGAGGCCAAAACCATACACACGGAGCCCGCCGAGAACTCTTGAAGCTCTCGCCAGATCATCGGACATATGTATAGACCCTGATCAGGACGACTCAAGTGCACTCGCTTTTTAGCGAAACCATCGTCGAGCGTGACATCAAAACTGCCGGCCAAGGCGACAATCAGCTGCCGCAGCGCCTTGTGCGCGTGACCGCCCCGAGCTCCGCCTTCCGGGACCGCGTGCAAATAGTAGACCCGCTCTATAGAAAAAGGAAGGTGTAACTTTCCTTCAATAACCGTGAGATTCCCCCGGTGATCGAGGATGGTCGAAAGATCAAGGATGCGACAGCCTGCTAATGACATTCAAGCACCATGGCGCCGCAGGTCTTTCCCACAGACTTTGACGTTACCACAACTTTTGATGGACAAACGACTCAGCACAACTCAACTATGCTCTCCAGAACCGTAGTCTTGAAACAGCATTCCTCAATCGCCAATATCCCATTCGGGCCAGTTCCCTCAGCAGCTCTCTTTGGGGCAAGACATCCATACATTTTCGTGCGAGTCGTCGCTCCCAGACGGGCAAGTGCTCAGTTTGGCCCAATCGCGACAGATAGCGATAAATCCACAAAAAGGTAATGAATTGATTAAAGTCCCTCGTTGACTGATTTGCACCGCTCCACATACCAGCGCCATGCCGCCGATAAACAGCAGGCTCTACATCCGGCATGTACTTGGCGTGACCGTGCAGGCCAAGCATCGTGATACTGAATCTATCCCCATGCGCCACCCGATATCGCTCCGGCGGGAATTCCCAGGCTGACCTTCTTAAAACACGGGTAAGCGTTGGGATATGCGCTTCTCCGCGTATCATTTCATCAGATGAGAAGTCCCGCTTCCACCAGACCTGCTTCTTCGAAGTTTCCGAAATGACGCCTTCGTCTGAGAGCTCGTCGTGATTATGGAAAGTCATCACGTAAGCCGGGTTATCCTCAAGAAATCTGACCTGTTTGGACAGCTTCAATGGGTCTGTCCAGTAATCATCGCCCTCGCAAATCGCCAGATATTCTCCTTTCAGCAGCGGCCTGATGTATGAGAACCTTGAAACGCCTGAAGAATAAAGGTTTTGCTCTTGATAAATCCCCTTGATGATTTTCGGAAATCGCTTTTCAAAAAACCTGACCACATCAGCCGTAGAGTCG
>SKQI01000055.1 GCA_007119095.1 Wenzhouxiangella sp.
GACTGGCTCGCCATTCAACAGCTTCTGCAGCAGCCACGGGTAATGGCTGGAAGCGAGGGTGTTGGTCAATTCCGGCGGGTTGGCGGCTACGCCATCAGCGCACCACTGTTGGGCCAGTTGGGTTCGGCCCTCATCAGCATCAAACAGGAACAGCGAGCATCGGGATGCGTTCATGCTCTGGCCAATGCTTTGCAGGGCATCGGCAAGGGCCTTTTTAAAGCCGTTGGATTCGACGAAAAGCAGGCGCTCACAAACTGCGAACGGCAGTCTGGCCAGTCTGGATGAATTGTCTTTTGCCCACGCCGTGCTCATGTGCCGACTTGCCCCCGATGCTCATTTGAGCTACTGATCCGACCGTCAATGTTTGGCCAGAGCCAGCTTCATTTGTACCGGGAAGCTACGGTACCTGTCAAGCGCCTGCCCTGGCCGCGGCTTCAACCCGCGGCCAGGAGCGAAAGTCGCGTTCGCAAGGCATTCGCTTCGCCGAGTACCAGCATGATCAGCAGGTCACCGGGCTGCGCCCAGGCCAGCGCGTGATCCAGCGCATCCGTTTCGGTCTCGACATGGATGATTTCCCTAGGTGGACATCCTGAACGAATCAACTCATCGCGCAAGATGCCGTGGACCTCGCCGGGAGCGCGTCCGCGAGCGTACTTGGCCAGCTCGGAAATGATCACCCGTTCCGGTCCATGGGTCCAGGCAGCGCGGGCACAGTCTTGTAGCAGTTCGTCGGTGCGGTCACCAGCCTGGGCAAAGGCCAGCAGGCGGCGGCGGGCAGACAGTCTGGTGGTCAGTTCCGCCGTTGCAGCAATGGCGTGGGGATTGTGGGCAAAGTCCAGGAGTACCCGGACACCGTTGACCTCGTACAGGTTCGTTCGGCCGGGATTGTCCTCTTGCTGCATGCCGGTCAAGCCGACGGCAATCGTTTCAGCATCCATCCCCAGGTAAGTGCAAACCGCGGCGGCGGCCAGTGCGTTGGCGATGTTGTGGCGGGCCGCCCCGTTCAGGGTCAGCGGGATGTCACTGATGCGGCACAGGCGCTGGCAGGCGTCGTCGCGAGCCCGAATCAGGCAGCCGTCTTCGGGCCTGAATTCGACGTCGCTGCGACTTTCATCCAGGCTGAACCAGGCAATCTTGCCTGGATGAGTACCGGCCTTTTCGACCAGCATTGGATCGTCGGCATTCAACACCAGGATGCCGCCCTCGACCACCGCCCGGCTGATGATCCACTTGATCTCCAGCAACTCGGCCAGCGTTCGCGAGCCGAAGTCGCCGAGGTGATCGGCGGCAATGTTGGTGATCAGCGCCACATCGGCCCTTTCCACGCCCAGTCCGCGCCGCAGCAGGCCGCCGCGGGCGGTTTCCAGCACGGCGGCATCAGCCTGCTGCTGGCGCAGGATGGTGCGGGCTCCGCCGGGACCGGCATAGTCGCCTTCATCCAGCGTCAGATCGTCGATCCAGATGCCTTCAGTGGAGCTTAAGCCCACGCGATGGCCGGCAGCATGCAGGATGCGTGCACACATGCGCGAAGTGGTGGTCTTGCCGTTGGTGCCGGTGACCAGGGCGATTGGAATGTTGGCTGGGCGTTGCCAGTCCACGGCATCCAGCGGCGGTAAATTGGCGCTGGGCCAGATTTGCGTGCTGGTGCCAAAACCGATCGAGACCTCGTCATCGTCCCAGAGAAACGGGGCTTGCCGTTCCTGCGCTCGGGCCTGCAGGGCAAGCAGGGCGGGGTTGGCCTCTTCGGCGGCCCGCTCGGCAATGGTGGCCA
Source organism: Wenzhouxiangella sp. (assembly GCA_007119095.1). GTDB lineage: Bacteria > Pseudomonadota > Gammaproteobacteria > Xanthomonadales > Wenzhouxiangellaceae > Wenzhouxiangella. The sequence goes on from SKQI01000055.1 coordinate 1,772, forward strand.
GGCTGGCTTCCAGCGGCTCGGTCGCCTGGCCGGCGAACCGTGACCAGGCGGCTTCGGCCAGGGCGATGCCGGCATAGAGTCGGTCGATCGGCCCGTCGAAAGCCAGGCTTAAACCCCCGACCCTGGGTTTGGCGCTGAACGCTGGCGCAGCCCAGCCCAGGCGTTCATGCAGACCGGTGATCTCGGCGCGCAAGCCGGATTCGATGGCGGCAGCATCTGCCGCCGGGCAGGCAATGTCCATCATCACCGAGGGTCGGTCCCAAAGCAGGTTGGGGCCGGTCAGGCGGCGGCAGTCGAGCAGCTCCATCAGAACTCGGCCGAATTCAGTCGGCTTCTTCCCGGGCAATGCGCACACCGCGCTCATCGCTGATCAGCTGGATACTCTCATCGAAGCTGAATCCGTCCAGGTAGGGTAACTGGACAGGTTCCGCTCTACCCACGCTCGGACTGTCGCCAAGCTCTGGGTTGAACTGGACGATCTGCTTCCAACTGCGCTTGATCTGGTCGGCCAGAACCAGGACCAGGTCGCCGGCTGCTGCCATTTTCAGCGCATGATCAATGGCCAGTGGCTCATCCGGGATCACATCGATGCGATCCTCGCTGATGCCTTTCTCGATCAGCCTGGCCTTGAGCATCTGCGCCACTTCGTCATTGCCGCGGCCGCGGCGACGGTCGTCGCAGCGACAGATGAAATGGTCGAAGTGACCGGCGGCGATATCAGCAATCTCTTCGATGTCCTGGTCGCGGCGATCCCCTGGCGCGCTGAGCACGACCAGACGGCGCCCTTCGACGTCGAAGTGGTCAACCACGTTGCACATGGCCTTCACCGCCGCCGGGTTGTGGGCGTAGTCCATGATCACCTTGAACGGATGGTCATCGAACAGGTTCATTCGGCCCGGCGCCTGGAAGTAGGTGGCATCGAAGGTGCGCAAGCCCTGGCGGATGTCGTCGAGGCTAAGCCCCAGGTTGTAGGCCAGGGCGGCGGCGAACATGGCGTTCTGGACGTTGTGCAGGGCGCGTCCCTGCAGGGTGGCCGGGATCAGGTGCGTCCACAGCAGCGGCATGTGCTTGCCCTGGTCATAGATCGTGATCATGTGGCCGTTCATGCCTTCTTCCAGCACGAAGGCCTGGCCGCCGGCGCGAACGTGCTCCTTGACCAGCGGGTGGCCCGGCTTCATCGTGACATAGCTCAGGCGCTTGGCCTCGGTGTAGTCGGCCATCGCCAGGCAGAGCCGGTCGTCGGCATTCAGAACGGCAGCATCGGTGGCGACTTCAACCGGAATGCGCTTGACCTCGGCCAGCTGCTCGATGGTGTCGATGCCGCCCAGGCCCAGATGGTCCCCGGAGACGTTCAGGCAGCAGGCGACGTTGCAGTGGCGATAGCCCATGCCGCTGCGCACCAGGCCGCCGCGGGCGGTTTCCAGCACGGCGGCGTCGACCTCCGGGTCGCGCAGGATCATCTTTGCCGAGACCGGCCCGGTCATGTCGCCGGCCACGGTCAGCTGGCCGTCGATATAAATGCCGTCGGTGGAGGTCAGGCCGACCGTATAGCCGCGCATTTTCAGGACATGCGCGAGCATGCGCGAGGTGGTGGTCTTGCCGTTGGTGCCGGTGACGGCGGCGATCGGGATGGTGCTGGGTTCTCCTTCAGGAAACAGCATGTCGATCACCGGGCCTGCGACATCGCGCGGCTGGCCTTCGCTGGGGGCGACGTGCATGCGGAAACCGGGGCCAGCGTTGATTTCGCAGATGCCGCCGCCGATATCGCGATAGGAGCGGGTGATGTCGGGGGTCAGGAAGTCGACGCCGCCGATATCCAGGCCGATCGCCTGGATGGCGCGGATGGCCATGTCGCGATTGTCCGGGTGAATCTCGTCGGTGACATCGATGGCCGTGCCGCCGGTGGACAGGTTGGCGGTGGAGCGCAGGTAGACGATTTCATCGGCCGCCGGCACGGTGTCAAGGTCGTAGCCAAGCCGCGCCAGCAGTCGCTCGGCCTGGGCGTCGATCTCGATCCGGGTCAGTACCTTCTCATGGCCAATGCCGCGCCGGGGGTCCTGGTTGACGATGTCGACCAGCTCGGCCACGGTGTGCTTGCCGTCGCCGATGATGTGGCCAGGGATACGCTTGGCCGCGGCAACCAAC
>SKQI01000150.1 GCA_007119095.1 Wenzhouxiangella sp.
AACAGTCCCATGGTGTCACCCTCGGCGACATCATGGTTGCTGAGGAAATAGGCCCGTGAGTTGTCGGCAGAGAAACCGGCGGGACGGACACTGACCGGTTGTCTTTTCTGGTCAAGCGAGACCATGCGCCAGCCGTCAGGGTGCTTGACGTGCAGATTGAACTCTGCCTCGTCGAAAGTCTGGCCAGACTTTGACTCCAATGCCACCCGCAGATCGCCGCTGTTGTCCGGAATCAGGGCGATGATGTCGCTGCTGGCTGGCTGATCACCAACAAAGCTGTATGTTCTTCTATAGGTGTGTATCCGGTGCGCTCTTGGGGTTCCGCCATCGGCCCAGTGGTAGCGGGCAACCAGGATGTGATCGGGGTCGTCGGGCAGGGTGTGGATCAACTGTGCAAAGCCGCCCTGGCCGTCATGCAGCTGCTCTCGGCGCGAGCCATCGATGTTGCCTGCATACAGGCGTGAGGGTCGCCCCATATTGTCCAGGTAGCCGGTCACTTCGCCAACCGACATGACGACTCGGCTGTTGCTGCTCCACCAGAAATTGAAGACATGCTGGTTTTTGCCAAGCCCAAAGACGGTCGTCAGTTGCTGGCTGTCCAGATTCATGATGGCAAGCTTTACCTCGCTTTCATCTGGAAAGGTAAAGGCAACGTGCTCGCCATCGGGCGCGATTTTCATATTCGAGACACGGGCATCGTCGTAGAAAAGACGGGTCGAGACCGTGTCGGCCATGCTGATTGACCAGCCAGCGATCAACAGGATTGTGCAAAGGAAACGAGAAAAGCTTAGCGTCACGATGAGCTCCGATCTGAATGAGAAAAACCCGCTAATTGTCGCAGATTAAGCGCTGGATGTCAGTGAGCACCTGATGGCTGGTCTCCCGAGTCAGCGGGTGAGGGTGGGATGAGCATGCGATCATGCTATCTTTGTCGGGTGGATTTCCGACATTTTTGCAGGAGGCAACATGAACGCCACAGAGGTCAGTGAGTACTTGGCCAATCACGCCTTGTTCGCTGGGCTGGACGAGCAGCAGCGCGCTTTCCTGGCTGATCATGCCGAGGAAAAGCACTTTGACGACGGCGCGCTGGTCAGTCGGCAGGGCGCGCCGGCCGATCGTTTTTACATTGTTCTCGAGGGCGAACTGACCGTGCAGGTGCCGGCCATTGCCGGGCCCACGCTGGAGGTGACCCGGCTTGGCCCCGACCAGGTTCTGGGATGGTCCTGGTTGATCGAGCCGTACCGCTGGCATTTCAACGCCCTGGCTGCGGGTAACACCCGTGCGCTGGCGTTCGATGGCAGCGCTATCCTGGCGCGCTGTGAAGAAGATTCGGTGTTTGGTTATGCTTTGTTCAAGCGCTTTTCGTCACTGATGGGCAAGCGGCTGGAGGCGGCACAGCGCAAGATGATGGACCAGTGGAGCCCAGCCGGTTTCGCTTGAGGCAGGAAACGGGCCGGCCTCAGGCGGCCCGTTGTCTGGTCGTCAAGGCGAAGTTCAAGGCCTGATCGAGATCGTTCCAAAGATCATCGGCGTCCTCCAGGCCGGTGGAGAGGCGCAGTAATCCAGGCCCGATGCCGCAGCCTGTTCTGGCGTCCTCTTCCATAACCCGGTGAGTCAGGGCAGCCGGGTGCTGGATCAGCGTATCCACCGAGCCCAGGCTGACCGCAGGCGTCATCAGTTCTACTTTGCCGATGACTGCTTCGGCGACGGGGAAGCCCCCCTTGACCTCGAAGGCAAGCACACTGCCCGGCCCGTTCATCTGGCGGGAAAACGCACCATGGTCTATGCCGCCAGGCAGGCCAGGGTAGTGAACTGCGGCCACCCGCGGGTCAGCGGCCAGTCTTTCAGCCAGTGCCATGGCGCCTGCCTGGGCGCGCTCAACTCGCAGCTTCAGCGTTGGCATGGAGCGATGCAACAGGTAGGCCGCCCACGGGTGAAGCAGCGCGCCGGTAGCGATCCGGACCTGGCGCAGCTGTTGGGCAATTTCTTCCGAGCATGCGATTACGCCAGCGATGACATCGCCATGGCCACCAAGAAACTTGGTTGCCGAATGCAGCACCATCGACGCGCCGTGGCGCAGGGGTTGCTGCAGGATCGGTGTTGCGAAAGTGGAGTCGACCAGCACGGGCAGGCTGCCTGCTTGCTGAACTACTGCTTCGATGTCGACCAGCTTCAGTGTGGGGTTGGCAGGGGTTTCAATCATGACCAGAGCAGTGTCCGGACGGATTGCCTCGCCAACCTCCTCGGGCAGGACCCAGCTGATCTCGTTGCCCAGCAGCCCGGATGACAGCAAGTGGTCGCTGGTGCCGTAAACCGGCCGGACGGCGACAATATGATTGCCGGTGGCGCGCAACGCCAGGATGCAGGCGGTCAGCGCGGCCATGCCGGAGCTGAAGGCGACCGCGGCTTCGGCATCCTCAGCTTGAGCCAGGCTGCGCTCCCAGCGATCGACCGTGGGGTTGAACAGTCGTGCATACACCGGGTTGTCGGCCTGCTGTTGCCCCGCCACCAGCGCATCCAGGCTGGCCGTGCCAGTACCTAGTTCCGGCAGTGGATAGGTGGTTGACAGGTCAACCGGCAGCGCGTGGACACCCAGCTGGCGCAAATCCTGCCGGCCAGCGTGAACAAGGTCAGTGTGCTTGATAGTCATTAGCGTAATATTCGGCGGTTTTGCAAAAGGATATAATGATGTTTGGTGGATGACTCCAAAGCCGAAAATAATTCTTGTGAAGGGGCTTTTGTGCGCGTAGATCCGACAGATATTCGAATCATTCGCTGTTTGCGGAAGAATGCTCGGATGTCGAACAAGGAATTGGCGGCGAAAGTGGGCTTGGCCCCTTCGTCGTGCCTGGAGCGGGTTCGCCGCCTGAGGCTTGCGCGGGTTTTGACGGGCTATCATGCCGATGTCGATCCGGATGCCATCGGCATTGGCCTGCAAGCGATGGTGGCAGTGCGGCTGACGCGTCATTCACGCAGTGAGGTCGAGTCATTCCAGCGCCACCTGGAGTCGCTGGCCGAGGTAGTGACGATGTTTCATGTCGCCGGAGCCAACGACTATCTGGTCCACGTGGCGGTCCGGGATGCTGCTCACTTGCGTGAACTGGCGCTATCGGCCTTTACAGAGCGTCCCGAAGTGGCCCATATCGAGACCCAGCTAATCTTCCAGCACAGCCGCAACCACGACCTGCCGGTATACCTCCAATTCGACGAGGAATAAGCCCCAGAACCCGCACCCCGGCTGTAGCCCGGCCCAGCACAGGTTGGAGAGGTGATGCGGCTTGCTGGAAGCAAGAAGCGTCATCTCGGAAACCGCCCGTGCGTGCGGCCGGGGTCTATGTTGAAGCTTTCGCCATGTTTTCGGGATTGGCTTCGCGCCCCCGGTATCTCCGGCGCCCTACCCAAACAAGCGGTGCCCGCTGAGAGATGGTCCCCGGGGCCGTACCCCAGGCCACAAATCAGCCAAAGATCTCGCGGAGCAGGGCAGTGGTGCGGGCGACCGGGTCGCGGCGGATGCGTTGCTCTTCCTCGGCCAGCAGCTTGAACAAGCCGTCGAGGGCGCGGTCGGTAACATAGGTTTCCAGGTCGAAATCGATCGGCTGGCCGGTTGGGAGACGGTTCCAGCGCGAGACCAGGTTCTGGTAGTGGTGGTAGCCCTGGACCTGGGCCAGCGAAGAGGCAACGATAGGCTGGTAGCGTTCGGCGAGGACAGGCCCCGCCGATTGACGCAGGAATTGGGTGGCGGCGTCGTCCGGGCCGCTCAGGATGGCTTGGACATCAGCTGGCCGCATGCTAGCGATGGACGTGCTCAGAACGCTCATGGCCTCACCAGCAGCTTGTTCTGCGGCCCGGTTCATGCTCAGTTCCAGCTCGTTGGCGTAGCGGCCCAGGCCGAACTGCTCCAGTCTTCTTGCCAGC
>SKQI01000049.1 GCA_007119095.1 Wenzhouxiangella sp.
CGCGTATTCATCACGAACGGGCCGTACTGAACAACGGGCTCATTGAGCGGTTTACCGGCCAGCACCAGCAGTCTGGCACCTTCGCTGCCTGAGACCAGGTTCAGACGATCGCCGTCTCCCAGCACGCCGGCTGCGCGATGCGGAAGCACCTCGCCCCCAATACTGGCCTGGCCTTCGTACAGGTAGACAAAGGCGTTGTGCCCGCGCGGCAGCGGCAGGGTAATCTGCCGGGCCGGATCCAGGTGCAGATCCCAGTAAATCGGGTCGGTCGACCAGCTGGTATCACCGCCATTGATCGGGCCTGCAGCACGCTGATCCTTCAGACTCAGAGTGCCGGCAATCACTCGTACCAGTCCGCCATCGAATTTCAGCTCGGGGATGTCGGCAGCCGGTATGTCACGATAATCGGCCGGTTTCATCTTCTCGGCCGCCGGCAGGTTGAGCCATAGCTGAAAGCCACGCATGCGTCCTTCACTCTGGCGCGGCATCTCTGAGTGGATCACGCCGCGGCCTGCAGTCATCCACTGTACCGACCCCGGACCCAGATCGCCGGTATTGCCGAGATGGTCCTTGTGCTGCATCCGGCCATCCAGCATGTAGGTCACGGTCTCAAAGCCGCGGTGCGGATGAGACGGAAATCCAGCGATGTAATCGTCAGGATTGTCCGAATAAAACTCGTCCAGCATCAGGAAGGGATCGAGGCGGGCGAGCTGGCTGGAGCCCAGACTGCGACGCAGCTTGACCCCGGCGCCATCGGCAGTAGCAATCGACCGGATGACGCGTTGCAGTGAGCGTGTACTCATGACGGAAACCTCCTTTGCAAATGCTTTTTTTCAGGCGGCAAGACGCTCGATTCGTTGACCGGCCTCGGCCAGGGCGCGCTGAGCAGCTTCTTCGCCCATGCCCAGCCCTTCGGCGTACACGAACTGCACGTCGGGCAGGCCGATAAAGCGGAGGAAATTACGGACCAAGCCGGTCTGGGTGTCAGCCTCCGTGCCCTCGTACTGCCCGCCGCGGGCAGCAAAAACGTAGACCGGTTTTGGCTCCAGCAGACCGCGCGGGCCGGACTCGGTGTATTCAAAGGTCACCCCGACTCGGGCGACATGATCCATCCAGGCCTTGAAGGTCGATGGCACGGTGAAGTTGTACATCGGCAGCCCGATCGCAACCGCGTCGGCCTGCCGCAGCTCAGCAATGAGGCTATCGGAGATCACTGCGGCAGCCTGCTGGCCCGGGCTGCGTTCACCGGCGGGGAGTCCGAAACCCTGGAATGCCTCGGCAGAAAGATGCGGTACAGGATCTGCGGCCAGATCACGAACCAGAACCCGACCACCGGCGTTCCGCTTCTGCCATTCGGCCGCAAACTGTTCAGCCAGCTTGCTCGACTGACCGGAACCATTGAACAAGCTGGACTTGATGACGAGCAAAGTTTTCATGACACGCTCCATTGAAAAGGTTGATAAGCAATGCTGATAAGGTAATATTTGCCGAGTAGATAAAAAAGCGCAAAATATCGGGCTTTTCTTTCGAAAATTTCGAAATAAAGCGCAGGATCACCGATGGACAACCCGAGAATTTCCCTCACCCAGTGGCGCGCACTGGTCGCAGTCGTCGAATGCGGCGGCTATGCCCAGGCTGCTGCGGCACTGCATCGGTCGCAGTCAACCATCAGCCATGCCGTGCACAAGCTCGAAACCATGCTTGACCTTAAGGCCTTCGAGGTTCAGGGGCGCAAAGCCGAGCTCACGGCGGCCGGCCAGATGCTGTATCGGCGCGGCCGCGCTCTGCTTGCCGAAGCCGGGCGGCTGGAACGGGCCGCAGCCCAGGTCGCGGCCGGCTGGGAGGCGGAACTGCGCATTGCCGCCGAAATCATCTTTCCGACCTGGCTACTGCTGGAATGCCTGGGCCACCTGTCCGACGAACAGCCGCACCTGCGCATTCAGCTGCACGAATCCGTGCTCAGCGGCACCAGCGAACTGCTGATCTCGGGACGCGTGGATGTCGCCATCGCTTCCAGTATTCCAGCCGGCTTCATCGGCGACGCCCTGACCCGGGTGCGCTTCATTGCAGCAGCCGCCCCGTCACATCCACTGCACATGCTGGGTCGAACCCTGACCGCGGATGACCTGCGCGCCCATCGCCACCTGATCGTGCGCGATAGCGGTGCCCAGCCGGGCAATGAAGGCGCCCTGCGGGTCACCGAGCAACGCTGGACCGTCACCTCGAAGGCAACCTCCATCCGAGCTGCCTGCCTGGGGCTGGGCTTTGCCTGGTATGCAGAGGACATCATTCGCCGGGAGCTTGCCTCGGGCGAGCTGGTTCCATTGCCACTGGCCGAAGGCGCGGAACGCTGGGCCACCCTGTATCTGGTTTTTGCCGACAGCGACGCGGCCGGGCCAGGCGCACGCCGGCTGGCCGAACTGTTGCGAAATGCGATCAAGGAACAATCCGGCGGCGACAAAACGGTAGACTGATCAACATGTCGCGTCGCAGCAAAAGCAAGCCCACCGAATGGTGGGCACCCATCGAGGTCGCCGGGGACAGTCAGCTGACCGTGACCCTGGGCAGCCTGCGCCTGACCGTTGGCCACGGGCTCGATGAATGGACGCTGGCCACCGAGACCATTGCCGACGAGGACAGCTCCGCGGTGGTGGACTTTGCAACCAGCAAAGGCCTGCCCGAAAAGGCTGATGAACGCTTCGTCTTTGCCGGCGACTCCAACCGCCTGGTGCTGCAACCGATGCTGGCCGATCGGCCCGTTGTGATTCGCCCGCGCCAGCCGGTCTTCCTGCTCAGCGGCCAGACGGTGACGCTCTACCTGTCAACGCCGATCTGGCTGAAAGTACTGGTCGGCGACCCGGCAGTGCTGCTGAAGGAGCTGCCCGTACTGCGCCAGTCAGACACCTGGTTCGGACCCAACACGCGCGAAGGCGAGCTTTGCTATGCAGGACGCACCCACGCCCGGCATCATGTCAACGAGCTTCCCGACCGACCACACCGAGCCCTGACACCCTTGACCATTCACAACAAGGCCGCCGCCCCGCTGCCGCTGGAAAAGATCAGTTTGCCAGTGCCCATGCTGGCCCTGTACGGCGACAGCAAGGGCAAGCTCTGGACCCAGAGCCTGACCCTGACCCGGGAAGACAAGTCCGACCTGGCCAGCGTGCGCATTGAAACGGATGCGGCAGAAGGCGGCGAAGAACGGGTCAGGTTGGCACCGCCGAGACGAGAGCCTGGACGAGGCGGCATGACGCGGGCTTTCAGCTTGCTGTTCGGGAGCTGACCATGACCGAACTACTGAGTGGTGTGATTGACAGCATCAACCCCGGCACCGTGGCTGCCGTCATGCGTGCGCTGATTCTGCTGGCGATCGGACTGCTGGTCGCCTCGCTGGCCAGCCGCCTGACCCGGCGACTGACCAGGGATCACTTCAGCATTCATAGCCAGACCCTGTTTCGGCGCATTGTCTTCTATGGCCTGCTGGGCCTGTTCATCGCCTCGGCCATGCGCGAGCTCGGGTTCTCCCTGGCCGTGATCATGGGCGCGGCCGGCGTCCTGACCGTGGCGATCGGCTTTGCCTCGCAGACCACGGCCTCGAACCTGATCAGCGGCCTGTTCCTGATCGGTGAGCGCAGCTTTCAGATTGGCGACACAATCAGGGTCGGCGGCACCACCGGCGAGGTGCTGTCGATTGACGCCCTGTCGGTCAAACTGCGTACCTTCGACAACCTGTTCGTGCGCATCCCCAATGAAACCCTGATCAAAAGCGAGGTCACCACCTTGAGCCGCTTCCCGATCCGGCGCCTGGACCTGCAGCTGGGGGTGGCCTACAAGGAGAACATCGAAACCGTGCGCGAGGTGTTGATGAAGGTGGCCGACACCAACACCCTGTGCCTGGATGA
>SKQI01000103.1 GCA_007119095.1 Wenzhouxiangella sp.
CCCAGACCACGCAGGCTGACGGTAGAAACGGCCTGAGCCGAAGAACCGGACTGCGGGCGGAAGGAACCGCTGGTGTTGAAAGGAAGGTTACGGATCAGATCCGCAGCGTTGGATTCACCGCTCAATTCAATTGATTCGCGGTCGATGACGGTGATCGGCAGCGCGCCTTCAATATCGGTACGCTTGATTCGTGAACCAGTGACCTGTACACGGTCGAGGTCCGCGGCCTCCTCGTCATCCTGGGCAGCGACCGGGGCAGCGGTCATTGCCAGGCTGGCAATCATTCCCGCCCCGAGGGCGTAGTTGATTGCCTTGGCAAGTGGGTTACGGTTGTGCTTCATCAGACTCTCCAAAGTTGTCTTTTGATTTTGCTAAAAGCATTCGATACTAGTATCGACAGCATTGTGTCGGAGCAGAGAAACCTCATACCAAAAGCGCGCCACACGACGAACTTTCGGACAGGCCCTCCGACTCTGGACCGATACTAGCACTATCCAACGGTGATGAAAAGGGGTTTGTTAAAGTCTTGTAAACCTGATCAGCATCTAGGGAATACCCTTCAGGTTGCTGAATTTTCTTGAGATCCTTCTCACCACCGACCTTTTCCGGCGTCGATCACCTGGACTCGCCGCCTCAACGTCCCGGCTGGGACGAACTCAGTGCAAGGCTGATTTAACGCGCTCCAGCTCCGCCTTTAACGCCTGCGGGACCCGCGGCTCAAACTCGGCCAGAAACGCTTCGATCGCCTGAATCTCCTCGCGCCAACCTGCCTGATCAAAGGCAAGCAGGGTCTCCATGTCCGGCACTTCGGTCAACCCTTCGAGGTTGATACCACCGTCGGCCGGCAGCAGGCCGACCGGGGTTTCAGCGGCCTCGACTTCGCCACGGCAACGGGCCAGAATCCATTCCAGCACGCGCAGGTTATCGCCGAAGCCGGGCCAGATGAAACCGCCGTCGGCATCACGACGGAACCAGTTGACCTGGAAAATCTTCGGCGGCTGGGTCAGTTTCTCACCGAGGGCCAGCCAGTGCCCCCAATAGTCGCCAAAGTGGTAGCCGCAAAACGGCTTCATCGCCATCGGGTCGCGTCGCACCACGCCAACCTGGCCGGTCGCTGCCGCTGTCGTTTCCGAAGCCATGGCGCCACCCACCAGCACGCCGTGCTGCCAGTCGCGCGCTTCCATGACCAGCGGCGCCAGGGTGGCGCGTCGGCCACCGAACACGATGGCATCAATTGGAACGCCGGCCGGGCTCTCGGCCTGGTCGGAATAGCTTGGGCAACGCTTGATGGAAACGGTAAAGCGGCTGTTCGGGTGCGCGGCCGGACCATTTTTGGGGTCAAAATCGCGCCCACGCCAGTCGGTCGCCGGCACCCGCTCATCCAGACCTTCCCACCAGGGCTGGTTGTCTTCGGTCGTGGCCACGTTGGTAAAGATGGCTTCACGATCGAGCATCGCCAGCGCGTTCGGGTTGGTCTTGGCGCCGGTGCCGGGCGCTACACCAAAGAAACCAGCCTCAGGATTGATCGCGTACAAGCGGCCGTCTTCGCCGGGATGCAGCCAGCAAATATCGTCGCCAACCGTCCAGACTTTCCAGCCTTTTTCGCGGTAGGCCTCGGGCGGAATCAGCATCGCCAGGTTGGTCTTGCCGCAAGCCGAAGGGAAAGCGGCAGCCACGTAGCGAACTTCACCGGCCGGGTTCTCGATGCCGACAATCAGCATGTGCTCGGCCAGCCAGCCTTCGCTGCGGGCCTGGTAGCTGGCGATGCGAAGCGCATGGCACTTCTTGCCCAGCAGGGCGTTGCCACCGTAGCCGGAACCAAAACTCTGAATGCTGAGCTCTTCTGGGAAATGCATGATGTAGCGACGTTCCGGGTCCAGTTCTCCGGTCGAGTGCAGGCCCTTGACGAACTGCCCTTCGCGCTCGATCCGCGCCAGCGCGGGCTGACCCATGCGAGTCATCAGGCGCATGTTGGCCACCACGTAAGGGCTGTCGGTCAGCTCAACGCCGCAGCGCGACAAGGGCGAGTCGATCGGCCCCATGCAGTAAGGCACCACATACAAGGTGCGACCTTCCATGCAGCCGGCGAACAAGCCATTCATCAGCGCATGTGCTTCAGCAGGGTCCATCCAGTTGTTGTTCGGGCCCGCATCTTCCTTGTTGCTGGTGCAGACAAAGGTCAGGTGCTCGACTCGGGCAACGTCCTTGGGGTCGGAGCGGTGCAGGTAGCAATCCGGATGGGTTTGCTCATTGAGCCTGAGCAAATCGCCCGTCTCCAGCATTTGATCGATCAGCCGCTGGTTCTCGGCCTCGGATCCATCACACCAGTGAACCTGGCTGGCGCGGCAGTGCGCGCTTACCTGGTCCACCCATTCATTCAGGGCGGAAAGTTTCGAAGTCATCTGCGCTCTTGTCGGAAACGTGGTCAGCTACGGAAACCGCTCAGGGTACCCCCGGGCCACCTTCTTGGCAAGTATCGAAACCACCCCCCTGCGCCAGCCCCCTGCTGCGCCGCACATGATGCCTTCAACGCTCCTTACGCTCTTGTCAGCGATCAGACAGACAGATTAAGCTGAACCTGATGGATGCTGTTTGAACGCGTATTCGGTGTTCCGGTCCGAACACCTGTGGTGTCAGGATTTCCGGCTGCTTTGCGTTCCATACGGGTAGAAGGATCCTGACCTTTAGACTTGAACACAACCGGAGGTTTTCGCCATGAAACGTTTTTCCTTTTTTACCATCGCCCTTGCCCTGACCTTGGGTTGCGGGCTGTTTGCCACGCCGGCACTGGCCGATCGGCCGGTTTTGGGTGTTGCCGAGTTCAAGAATGAAGCGCAAGGCGCTCGCTGGTGGCGACGCGATGTCGGCTGGGAACTGTCGAGCATGCTGGCCAATGAACTGGCGGCGATCGGCGCGTTCACCGTGGTTGAACGGACCAATCTCGAAGCCGTCATGCGCGAGCAGGACCTGGGCGCTTCCGGCCGCGTGCGGCCAGACACGGCCGCCCAGATCGGCCAACTCACCGGTGCGGAATACATCGTTCTGGGAACGGTGACCTCGTATTCGGAAGAAACTGCACGTTCCGGCGGCGGCGTCAACCTGCGTGGTGTCAACATCGGCGGACGCAGCACCAACATCGGCGTCGGTGGCAGCCGCACCCAGGCCTACGTGGCGGTGGACCTGCGCGTCGTCAATGCAACCACCGGCGAGATCGCCCACGTACGAACTATCGAGGGCCGCACCTCCGACACCGGCGTGAACCTGCGCGCCAGCCGCGGCTGGATCGGCGGCAACCTGGCTCACGAAGAAAATACGCCGGCCGGTGAAGCCATTCGCGCCGCGCTGATTGAAATCACCGACTATCTGGAATGCGAGATGGTCTTGCAGACCTCAGCCTGTCGGTCAACCTATCAGCAGCGCGAAGATACCCGGCGCGAGCGCACCCGTGGCCGCCTGCGGTTCTAAACGCTGGTTGACATTCACTATCGAGAAGCGCCGCCCTTGGGCGGCGTTTCTTTTGGGCGTTTGACAGGAACTCTGTCTATCCCAACGCTCGGGCTTCGTTGAGCCTGGCAAGCCGCCCCTGGACAGCGAACGCCGGTTCAATTCAATGCAGTGATGAGGCCTTTCCCACCGCAAAGCTTATAGACCAGTCGCCAGACTCGCTATCGGTGTACGAACTGAGACAAGCTTTCCTGATTACGAACGTACCTCAGCCAATGCGCCAAGACCGACCTGATGGATAAAGCCTTCCTGATTAGCGACGTGTCTCAGCAAAGCTTGGAAATATCCTTGAGCTTCGATGAGGCAAGCCGTCCTCGGGCGGGGGATTTCGCTGAAGGCCTCGCCACCGCGTCGAACTGAAGCGGAATTCACCGCCCGAGGACGGCGGTTCAACCCGA
>SKQI01000003.1 GCA_007119095.1 Wenzhouxiangella sp.
ACGCAAAGATGAAAAGCGCGGGCACGTGATAAAGCTAAAAACACTAGTATTACTGGGCTTCTACGGCGGTTAGTGCTCATCTATACCTCGGATACAAACTGCTTTCGGGAGGCAGGGGCCGTGAGTTCGAATCTCGCCACCCCGACCACGACGTATATCGAAAAGCCGGCCTTGCGCCGGCTTTTTTTTGTCCGGGTTATCATAGCCGCAGCGAGGGACCTTCAGGGCATCGACATGAACCAGAACGAGATCGCGGCCGGCTTTGCCGCCGTGGCCACGCGGATGCACGACATCGGCCTGCCGGCACTGGCCATACGCACCTTTGAACACTATTACAAGGCGTTGGCCCGGGGCAGCACCGGCCTGCTGCCGGAAAGCCAGATCAGCCCGGCTGCAGATGTTCCTCGGCTGGTCGACTTGCCAGCGGATATCAATACCAACGACGCGCTGGGCCGCACCGTAGTCATCAAGCTCAACGGTGGGCTGGGCACCAGCATGGGCCTGAACCAGGCCAAGTCCCTGCTGCCGGCCCGCGAGGGCGTGAGCTTCCTGGAGCTGATTGCACGCCAGATCCTCCATCTGCGGGCAAGCACCGGCCACGCCGTGCCGTTGCTGTTGATGAACAGCTTCAATACCGAGGCCGACTCGCTGGCCCTGCTGGCCAAACTACCTGAACTGGCGACTGGCCAGGGCGACGTGCCGCTGTCGTTCCTGCAGCATCGCGTGCCGCGCCTGCTGGAAGACAGCCTGATGCCGGTGTCCTGGCCTGAAGCTCCCGAGCGCGAATGGTGCCCGCCCGGCCATGGCGATCTCTACACCGCATTGATGACCACGGGCCTGCTTGACCGCCTGTTGGCGCGCGGCTATCGGTGGGCCTTTGTGTCCAATGCCGACAACCTGGGCGCCAGCCTCGAACCTGCCATTCTCGACCTGATGGCCCGGGAGTCGATCCCGTTTCTGATGGAGGTAACGCGGCGCACGGCTGCTGATCGCAAGGGCGGGCATGTCGCCCGGGACCACAACGGCCAGCTCATCCTGCGCGAATCTGCCCAGTGCCCGGCAGAAGATCAGGCCGCCTTCCAGGACATCGAGCGCCACCGATACTTCAACACCAACAATCTTTGGCTGGATCTGCAGGCGCTGAAAGATCTGATGAGCGCGCGCAACGGTGTACTGGGTCTGCCCCTGATCAAGAACCGGAAGCATGTCGTGCCCGACGACAAGACCACCCCGGCCGTGATCCAGATCGAAACCGCCATGGGGGCCGCCATCTCGGCCTTTCCGGGCGCGCGCATTCTGGAGGTTCCGCGGACGCGCTTTGCCCCGGTCAAAACGACCAGCGATCTGCTGGTGCTCTGGTCGGATCGATACCAGGTCGATGCGGCTGGCCTGGTTCAACCCACCACCCAGACCCCATTGACCGTCGATCTGGATCCGGAGCATTACGGCAGCATCGACAAGTTTCAGGCCCGCTTTCCGTCCGGTGCTCCGTCGTTGATCGAGGCGCACGAATTCAGCGTACGTGGTGATGTTGTCTTTGATGAGCACATCACCATCCGCGGCAAGGTTCACCTGCGCCGTCCACCCGGCCACCAGCACCGAATCACCAGCGGCACAGTATTGTCCGACAGCGACGAACAAGCGGAACCGAAGCAACCCCAACCCAAAAATTGACAAAGCAGCCGTGGCCGGGCCACGGCCCCCGAACCCGGAACCCGGAACCCGTTCTTTTCACCTCCCCGTAGCCAACCAATGCCCGAATAAATCCGGCTGCTCGCGCTGAAACCACTCCCGTAATTCCAGATCGGTGGGGTCGGCGCGCAGGGCGCGGAAGCGGGTCCAGGCTTCGGCTGCCGGGGTGTCGGGGCAGGCGGATTCCGGGATGTCGGGCAAGGCGTAGGCCACCGACACCAGCCAGGCCGGGAACAGATCGATGGGCAGCGGCGGGTCCAGGTCCCAGAAGATTTCCAGGCGACGGACCAGCTCATCATCCTGGCAGGCATCCAGCCAGGCCTCGGCAGCCTTGCCGTGGCGCCAGCATAGCTGACAGACCGCAGCCAGCCCCTGCTCGCGATCACCCGTGGCCAAGGCCGCATCGGCCAGGCGGCGCAGCAGAATGGGTTGATCCAGGTAGTCCGGCAAGGCCAGAACAGCCGCCAACACACCCGGCCAATCCTCGATCCGCGCCAGCACGGCGGTCGGATGCAAATCGGGCTGATCCGGATCGAACCGACCAGCATCCATGCCCTGAGCAAGCTGGCGCCAGAACGGCGCCATGAACCGCCGGCCATCGGCCTGGCCCAGCAGGCGCCGGGCGCGCGGACTGATATCTTCGTCCAGCAGGGCCAGGCGCCGGGACGGATCATTCACTGCATCCTCCAGCCAGGCCAATGCCTCGATCAAGCGCTCGCCGTCGGCCTGGACATCGTTCCCCGGGTCGGCCCGCGACATGTCAGCCAGGGCCAGTTCGGCGCGGGCACGATCAGCCGCCAGCAAGGCCTGATTCAGCGCGCTGCGCGCCTGGGCAAAACCGGTGTCGAAAAACAGATCGCCCTGGGCGCTGGGCGCGGCGCGGCGCCAGGTTGATCTGGCCAAGCGTTCGGCCGTGGCTGAACGAAAAACCCGACGCCCCGCGGCGTCCGCCGGCTCAACCTGCGCCTGCAGGCCCAGTTTGCCGGCCCAGCCGGCGGCCAGGCGCAACTCATCAACGCAAACTTCGGGATTGCCGTACAGCACGTCTTCCAGGCACTTCAATTCGCCACTTTCCCAACGTGCCAGGTCGGCCGCGTCCACCCGGCCGATCAGTTTCAGCAGGGCCAGCGGCTGATAGCACTGGTCGCGTGCCAGCAGGCGATCAACAGCAGCTTGAATTCGGTCGGCTCTCACTCTTGGTCCTTCAACCCAGCGGTTCGAACAAGGCATCGAGGTCATCGGCACCCAGATCCACCGCGCCCCCGCCACCGAGCAAGCCCTCCACCAGCCCACGCTTGGACTGCTGCAGCTCGAACACCTTTTGTTCGATGGTGTCTTCGGTCAGCAGGCGATAGACGAACACGTTTTGCTGCTGGCCGATCCGGTGGGCGCGGTCGGTGGCCTGGTCTTCCACCGCCGGGTTCCACCAGGGGTCGTAGTGAATGACGGTATCGGCTGCCGTGAGGTTCAGGCCGACGCCGCCGGCCTTCAGGCTGACCAGGAACAGCGGCACTTGGCCTGCCTGGAAGCGCTCGACCACGGCCTGGCGATCGCGGGTCTGGCCGGTAAGCTTGACGTAGGCGATGCCACGCTCGGTCACCGCCTGCTCGATCAGCTTCAGCATGCTGACGAACTGGGAAAACAGCAGCACCCGCCGCCCTTCGGCGACCAGCTCGGGCAGCAGCTCCATCAACAACTCCAACTTGGCCGATTCGGCCGCCTCGGCACCTTCAACATTCTTCAGCAGGCGCGGGTCGCAACAGATCTGGCGCAGCCGCAGCAGCGCGTCCAGCACCATGATGCGGCTGCGCTCGGCACCCTGGCTAGCCAGGGCCCGGCGAACCTTGTCGTGCAGGGCAACGCGGGTGCGCTCGTAAAGCTGGCGCTGGGCACCACTGAGGGCCACCGCCTGCACGATCTCGGTCTTGGGTGGCAGCTCGGGCGCCACTTCGGCCTTGGTCCGGCGCAGGAAAAAAGGCCGGATCCGCCTGGCCAGCAGCTCGCGGCGCTCTTCGTCTTCCTGGCGTTCGATCGGCGCTCGGAACAGTCGCCGGAAACGCGCCTGGCTGCCGAGCAGGCCCGGCATCAGGAAATCGAACAGGCTCCACAACTCGCCCAGGTGATTTTCCAGCGGGGTGCCGGTCAGGCACAGGCGATGGCGGCTGTTCAACTCGCGTACCTGGCGCGACACCTTCGCCCGCGGATTCTTGATCGCCTGGGCTTCATCGAGAATCAGCAGGTGAAATCGATGGCGCTTGAGCTGTTCGATGTCGCGCACCAGCAGCGGATAAGTGGTCAGGACCAGGTCCGACTCTTCGATCCACTGAAAACGGCCCTTGCGCTCGGGGCCGTGCAAGGTCAGCACTTTCAGATCGGGCGCAAAACGTCTGGCCTCGGCGCGCCAGTTGAACATCAGACTGGTCGGAGCGATCACCAGGCAAGGCGCATCCAGGCGCCCGGCTTCTTTTTCAGCCAGCACGTGGGCCAGCGCCTGCAGGGTCTTGCCCAGGCCCATGTCATCGGCCAGAATGCCGCCAAAGCCGAAGCGGCGCAGGAACTGCAGCCAGCCCAGGCCAAAGCGCTGGTAGCCGCGAAGCTCAGCAACCAGGCCGGTTGGACCATCGGCGGCTTCGATGCGCTCGAAATCGTCCAACCGGCGACTGAGTTCGGCCAGGCCGTCGTCACCGCCGAACTGCCAGTGCCTGCCGGCCACCGCCAGCTCGGCCAGGCGCGCGCGCGGCAGGCGCAGCCGGCCCTGGCGCAAGCGCGGAATCGTGTCCAGGCAGTCGACCAGCCCGCGCAGGGTGGCGGCCAGTCTGGCCATGGGCATCAGCACGCGGCGGGTTTCATCCAGGGCCAGGGTGACATGCCCGTCGGGCAGATCACCGGACAACAGCTGCCGCAGCATGGGTACCGGGGTGCGCTCTATCCACTCCAGCAAAGCCGGCAGCAAAGAATGACGCCGGCCCTGCCACAGCACCCCCAGGTCAAGCTCGATCCGATCCGGGTCATTGGCCACCTCGGCCAGGTCGCCATACCAGTCATCCGGCTCGACCAGGGTCAAACTGAAATCATCGCTGAGCGCAATCTGCCAGCCTGCGGCGCGCAGCTTGTCGAAACGGCGCTGGAAACCCAGCCAGACCTCGTCGCGCCGGTCAGCGCGCCGGGCTACCCACAGTCCGCCGTCGCCCGGACGATAATCGCGGTCGGCACCGGATTGCAGCGGCGCCAGGCCGGACTGCTCCAGCTCGGCAATGCAGCCTTCTTCAAAATCCGGGCTGCGCTCGACGCTGAGCACCCTCCCCTCGGCCACCAGGCGCGAGTCGAATTCATCATCCCAACCCAGCTCTACCGAGCCGTAGGCAAAGCTCAGACGCGCGGCCGGCACTGTTTCAAAGCGCGCGCCGCTGCCGACCTCGACATTAATAAGGGCCAGGCGCGGGGCCGCGGGTACTGAACCCAGTGCTTCCTGGTCCAGCGCCTGCGGTCGAGGAAAGTCAGCCGGGGCATCGGCCAGGCGTTGGCGCAGCGTTTCCACCTGTTCCGGTGCCACCGGACCGGCGGTCAGCAGTTCTGCCACGCGGTCTTCATCCAGCGCGGTTTGCAGCGGTCGGCAGCGACCGCTATCCAGGTTGATACGCCAGGGCGGCAGCAGCGGCAGCTGGGCCGCTTCGCTGTCATCCTCGGTGGCCAGCAGCAGGCGCTGGTAGCCGCTGGCCAGCAATTCCCACTCGGCAGTGGCCAGCAGCGGTTCGGCCATGACCAGGGTCAGGCCGGCGGCCTTTTCCCAGCGGCAGCGCCCGGTCTCGACCATGGCCCGCAGCAGCTTCTGGCTGTTCGGACCCAAAGGAATCCAGACCAGGTCGGTCGCCTCGACCACCCGATCGGCCAGCTCGTGCAGGATGGCCAGGTCATCCTCACCAACATAATCTGGCTGGCGCATTTCATTGAGACGCGACAGCGCGTAGGGCGTGGTCGTCGCCTCACCCCCCGCTGCCAGCGACAGGCGCGACGGGCAAACGCTGAGTTCATCACCATCCGGAGACAGGCGCAGCAGATAGACCATGCGCTGACTCGGGCTGGCCGGGGCCCGGCCCCGCACCAAGGATGCGGGACGCGACGACGATGGCGCCGAACGGGCCTGCGTGGCGGCCAGGAACAGCGCTGCCACATGTTCGCAGTTTCGGCCCAGGTCGCAGGTGCAGTCGCCGGACAGGCGGCCATCATCCAGCGTGGCATGGACCCGATGCGGCGATGCCCCGCCGTCGGCCACCAACCCGGCCAGAATCAGCACTTCATCCAGGCGAGTGCGCTGCAAGCGACTGACAGACTCCCTGGCCGCCAGCGCACGACCACGCTCGACCCGTTTCGGGTCCAGTGCAGCCAGCGGGCTGGCGATGCCCTTTGCGGCGAGGCTCATCGGCGATTTCCGCGCATCAAAACCGCCCATGATAGCGTCTGACCGGGCTGCCAGGGAGGCGGGTTCAAAGTGACTTTATTCATGCACTCGCTGTCATAAACTGGTCACTACTTTGGCAATTTCGGAGACTGTCTCATGCCAAGCCGGCTGCCTGCCTTGCCCGTCGTGCTGTTCCTGCTGGTTCTGCCAGCGGCATCTCTGGCCGACCGGGCGCAACATATCGCCAGCTTCCAGCAACTGAACCCGGCCGAACTGCGCTCCGCCGAACAGAACATGTCCAGTCTGGTCGATCGCCGCACCGGCCAGGCCCTGCGCGAGCCGGTCAATGATGCCGAAGCCTATGTCATCGCCCGCCAACAACGCCTGGTCAAACGCCTGGCAAGCCGGCCACAAGCCGAATCGGTCGACGATGGCGGGGTAGCCCGGCACTTCTGGCCGGCCGCGCGCGCCACTCGAATCACCATCGGCCCGGACGGGCAACCACAGGCACAGTGCATCAGCGCCCCGGCCATGCTCGAGCCCGCCCTGCCCGACTTTCGCCTGTCCAACCACAGCAGCAGGCCAGACCGATGATGCCGGCCAGGCACGTTTTTTCCACCCTGGCATTCACCCTTGGCCTGGCGCTGGGTGGCGCCGCCACGGCCCAGGTCATCCAGGTCAACTACAGCGACAGCCCCGGCACCGGATTCTTCGACAACACCCCGGTTGCCGCGGCACCCGGCAACCCCGCCACTACCCGCGGCGCCCAGCGCCGGGCAGTGATGGATGCCGCCGTAGCAATCTGGGCCAGCCGCCTGGACAGCGCCATACCGCTGCGCGTCGAAGCCTACTTCGAAGACCTGGGCTGCGGCGATGAAACCATCCTCGGCCTGGGCGGATCCAGCGGTTTTGCCTGGAACTTCGCCAACGCGCCGCGCAGCAACGTCAACTACCCGGTCTCGCTGGCCACGGCCCTGCACGGCGAGTACTTTTCCGGACTGAGCGCCGAGATCGAAGTCAGCTTCAACATCCGCCTCGACAGCGGCAACTGCGTCGACGGCCTGGACGGCTTCTGGTATGGCCTGGATCCGAACGTGCCGCCGGCCTTCGGCAGCTTCTCGTTCCTGGAACTGGTCGTCCACGAACTGGGCCACGGCCTGGGCTTTCAGAGCTGGACCGACCGGGAAACCCGCGCCTTCTTTGGCTCTCCACCGCGCCCGGACATCTGGTCGGACTTCCTGTTTTCCCTGGAACATCAGCGCAGCTGGCGGCAGATGACCGCCGCCCAGCGCCGGGCCAGCGCAACTTCCGGCAACCGACTGGTCTGGACCGGCGAGCAGGCCAACCTGCGCGCGACCGAACGCCTGCTGCCGCCGGGCCGGGTCAGCGCCGAACCTTCGGTTGACGGCCAGCGGCATTTCCCGGCATGGATCCAGGGCTATCCGCCGTTTCTGCCGCTGGAAGGCCTGACCCGCGACCTGGTGCTGGCCGACGGCCCGGGGCCCGGCAGCAGCAGCGACCCCTGGCACCGTAACCTGGCCTGCTCGGCGTTGGAAAACCGCGACGAAGTGGCCGGCAACATCGTTCTGGTCAAGCGTGGCGAGTGTCCGTTTGCAATGAAATGGCAAAACGTGTTCAACGCCGGCGGCGCCGCCATCCTGCTGGTCGACAACCAGCCGCCGGGCTCCAACGCCATCGAGCGCGACCGTGGCGTCGCCGTCGATCGCAACCTGCCGATCCCCATCTGGCTGGTCAGCCGGCACACCGGCACCCGCCTGCGCAATGCCCTGCCCGGCCTGGCACTGACCCTTGGCTACAACACCGCAGCCGCCCCGCGCGGCACCAACCAGGGATTCATCAACATGCTGGCCTCCACCGACATCCCCGACAGCAACGTCTCGCACTTCAGCAACGCCATGTTTCCGCAGTCGGTGATGAACCCGTCCCTGACCAACATCGGCTTCACTGGTGACCTGGATTTTGTCCCCGATCTGTTCCTGGACATCGGCTGGCGTTCAGACGCGGACAAGCTGGCCCAGTACAGCGGCAACTGGTTCAACCCCAACCGCAGCGGTGAGGGTTGCCAGCTGACCATGGAAGACGGCAACGAGGTACCGGTACTGACCTGCTACCTGTACCGCGACGGCGAACAGTTCTGGCTGATCGGCAACGGCGAGCATCGCGGCGATCGATTCGAATTCAACGGCATGACCATCACCGAAGGGGCCGATTACGGGCCGGATTTCCGTCCCGAAGACGTGATTCGACGCCAGTGGGGCGACATCGTCATGCGGCTTCGCGACTGCAACAGCGCGGCTTTCGAATTCATGCCCGAACCGGACGAGGAACTGCCGGCCTTTTCCACCCGCATGGTCAAGATAGTCGAAGGCAACTGCAACCGCCGCGCCAGCCAGCAGATCAACCGCAGCTTAAGCGGCAATTACTTCAGCCAGGATCGCAGCGGCGAAGGCATCCAGATCGCCCGCGAAGCCAACGGCAGCAGCTGGGTGCTGACCTGGTACACCTATAAAAACGGGCGCCAGGTATGGATGATCGGCTCCGGAGAGCTGATCGGCAATCAGATCGAATTCGGCGACGTCGTCCTCACCCGCGGCGGCCAATGGGGCCGCGACTTCCGCGCCAGCCAGATCGAACGCATCGACTTCGGCACCATCACCACCGAATTCAACGGCTGCAACGATATCAACGTCACCTTCGATTCCATCCTCCCGGAATTCCCCTCCGACCAACGCCAAATGACCCGAATCATCCCCAGGAATTGCTGAAAACATCGGCAAAGCACCCGACACGGTCCCCGACCGCACGCACGGGCGGTTTCCGGGATGGGCCGGGCTACGCCCCCCGGAAACCGGAAACCGGAACCCGGAAACCCGAACCCGTCACCCCTCCCCCCTCAACCTCCCCCAATACCTCAACCGCTTCCGAACCTCCCGTTCAAACCCCCGCTCCGGCGGGTCATAAAAACTGAGACGCCCCGTTTCCACCGGAAAATAATCCTGCCCGGAAAAACCAGCATCGGTATCGTGGTCATAGGCATATCCTGCGCCATAACCCAAATCCTTCATCAATTTCGTCGGCGCGTTGAGAATATGCGCCGGCGGCATCAGCGAGCCGGTCTCCTTCGCCGACCGCCAGGCCTGCTTCTGAGCCCGGTAAATGGCATTGGACTTGGGCGCGGTCGCCAGATAGACCACCGCCTGGACAATCGCCAGCTCCCCTTCCGGTGACCCCAACACCTCGTAAGCCTGCCGCGCCGCCAATGCTTGAACCAGCGCCTGCGGATCAGCCAGGCCAATATCCTCGGACGCAAACCGAACCAACCGCCGCGCCACGTACAAGGGATCCTCCCCACCCACCAACATCCGCGCCAACCAGTAAAGCGCCGCATCCACATCCGACCCGCGCAAGGACTTGTGCAAAGCCGAAATCAGATTGAAATGCCCCTCCCGATCCTTGTCATAAGCCGGCGCCCGCCGCTGCACCAAAGACAACAACTCCGCCCCCCCAATCAACCCTAAATCCTCCCGCTCCCCCCCGGAAACCGGAACCCGGAACCCGGAACCCGTCGCATCCGCGACACCCTCAACCATATTCAACAAATACCGCCCATCCCCATCAGCCAGCGTCAACAGCAAATCCCTGGCCTCGTCATCCAGCGGCAAACCAGCCCCCAGATGCGCCTCGGCCCGCGCCAGCAACTGGCCCAGCGCCGCCTCATCCAGACGCCGCAAAACCAGCACCTGCAGCCGCGACAACAGGGCGCCGTTCAGCTCGAAAGAAGGATTTTCAGTCGTCGCCCCGACCAGCGTGATCGTGCCATCCTCGACAAAGGGCAAAAAACTGTCTTGCTGCGAGCGATTGAAGCGATGAATCTCATCAACAAACAGCAAAGTCCGCTGCCCGTTCTGGCGCCGCAGTCGCGCCGCCTCGAACACCTTTTTCAGATCGGCCACCCCGGAAAAAATCGCCGACATCTGCACGAACTCAAGCTCGCCAACATCGGCCAGCAGCCGCGCCATGGTCGTCTTGCCCGTCCCCGGCGGCCCCCAGAACACCAGCGACCGCACCGACCCCGACGCCAGCATCCGCCCCAACGGCCCATCCCCCAGCAAATGATCCTGCCCGACCACCTCATCAAAAGAAGCCGGCCGCAGCAAATCCGCCAGCGGCGCATCCGCCCCAGCAGAGGAAGCAGGCTTAGCAAACAAATCGCTCATAACCCCAATCGTACCCCCAACCACACCCCACAACCCGAACACGGCACGCAGACAAACCCATTTACCACAACCCGGAGTCGACACAAGACCCGTCGCCTGGGGCAACGTCCCCGGGGACCATGTTTGGTGGGTCGCCAAACGTCCGGGCAACGGCACCGAGATATCAAAAATCAGGGGGCAGAAAAAAGCAACCGGAGAAGCGCCAGGCATGGGCCCCGGCCACGTTGGGCCGGGCTACGGGCCTATAGCCCGGCCTTTTTGCCGGGACGCGGGACGGGGTTATTGCAAGCGCAGGCTTGGGTCGCCTAGCAGTGTCCAGTTGATGACCAGGTCATTGATACCGCGTGCCGCTGCTGTCCGGCGAGCGGCCAGCACCGCTTCGCCCAGAGTGGCACCCCGGAGCAATTGGTCAAGCACTTGGCCAACGAATACCTCGTTCTGGGCCAGGTTCGACAGGGTCGCAGCACCATGGACCGCGACCGCACCATTGCTGGCCGCGACCGGGCTGCCGGTAGCATCCAGTCGCATGCCATTCATCAAACGATGGGCCAGGGTATTGGCAAAGGGGGATGTGAAATAGGTCGTGTAACAGGCCGATGTACTGACCAGAGTCGGGAAACCTTCGTTGTCGAGTTCGGCCACCTGCGAGGGCACCAATACACCTTGGAAAGACCAGACCGTCGGCGAACCATGGCCGGTGAACCCGGTCAGGGCACGGCCTGAAGCCAGAGCATCAAACAACTTCGAGCGCATCACCGAAGGCGAACCATGATCCTCGAAGTGGATCATGCCAAAGTCAGACGGGCTCCAGCCACCCTGCGTGGCCAACAATTCGGACAAACGCTCGGCCTGGCGGGCAAACGAGCCGGTCCGTGGGTCTTGCAGGTCAGTCAACCAGACGGCTGACCGAGTGCCCATCATGTTTGCCTCCCAGTCAAGAATCTTGTTGACTGTCGATTCCAGATCAGCCAGGGTGCGAACCGGCCAGCGGCCGAGCGCCAGATCAGACAGGCCGTCACCGGTTACGTCGGCCAGCAAGGCATCGCTGGGGGTGAAATTGACGAAATAGGTCGGCGCGTAGTGGGTGGGTATAAAGCTCAGACTACCCAGACCAAGGCGATCGCGGTAATCATAACTGTCGCTTCCAACCAGCAGCACATGCGACACGGGCGCCACTTCGCTGGCCGCAGCCAGAAACGCATTGACCGCATCCGGCAACGGCATGCCACCACCGTAATGAAGCTGAATATCGGTGACGCTCAGCACCGAGACGGTCCAGCCCTGGGCCTTGCGACGCTGCACGAAGGTGTTCAGCGGATGACTTTCGCGCGCGTGCAGTGGCAGGAAGGCGGGGTGAGCAATGACGACCAACTCCCCCAGACCATCAAGCAGCTCGTTCGCATGCACCGGCCCCAGCAGGGTCGGCGCCAGCAGCTGATCAGGACCTGATACCCAAACCTGCATCGGGTCACGCCCCGGAGGTACGGCGGCCGACACCTGCACTCGACTCGAGAAAGCTGCCTCAAGACGAACCGGACCTTGTTCGGTGCGGGCAAAGGCCAGCACAGGCTGGCGGCTATCAAGGCCGGTAACGGTCACCCCATCGGTCGCCTGACCCGCGCTGGGTCGCAGCAGCAGCTGGTTATTCACCGCAACACTCGGTTCGGTCCAGGACAGCTCGACTGCATCCAGCAGGGTAATGCTGGAGAACCCAGGCATTCCCAGCGAACGCACCTCTACCTCGTTGCTGCCCGGGCGCAGCGGCAGACCACGC
This sequence comes from Wenzhouxiangella sp., assembly GCA_007119095.1. Taxonomy (GTDB): domain Bacteria; phylum Pseudomonadota; class Gammaproteobacteria; order Xanthomonadales; family Wenzhouxiangellaceae; genus Wenzhouxiangella. The sequence goes on from SKQI01000003.1 coordinate 12,104, forward strand.
GGCACGGCGCGGATTTCATGCGGGACCTGGCCGGCAAAGTCTTCCACTGCCACCGGCTGTCCATTCAACGACACCTGGATACGATGGGTGGGCGTCTCTCCCATCGAGGTCAGGCCAGCCAGGCGCACCTGCACTTCAACATCGGCCAAATGGCTCACGTTGCCTGGCAAATCGAAGCTGACCACGTGGCTGCGATGGTTCGAACCCCAGCTACGCAGGCTACGCATAAACCACGGGTCCGGGTTCGGGTTACTGAAGTCGTAGCCGGATTGATTGGCGACGATCTGACTGACGCGCTGCCGACGATCCGGCTGCGAGATGCGACCCGAATAGCTGGACATGGACTTGGCCCGATCAGCGTTCTGCGAAATTCGGTAGACCTGGTGGTCGATATACTTCGCGGCCGGCAATTCAGGCAACTCGCCCCAGAACAGAATGGCACTGCCAGGACCAAACATCGACGGCCGCGCCCCCGCGCGCGCCGCCTGCTGACCGTCGCGCAACGGCGTTTCCACCACCCGCGGCACGGCGCGATCACCTACGGTCACCGCGATCGTGAACGGATTCACCCCGCCAAGATCCAGCCCGGCGGCAAGCAGATCCTCATAGCTCACGCGCTGCATGCCCGCCTGTTCGACCAGGAAATCCGCCGCGGTGACCACCGCGCCGCGCGCCGGCGTCAGCGGTTGAACCAGGTCTCCACGCGTGACCATGCCGGCCCTACCAATACGGGCTTGGACCTCGTCGCGAATCGACGACCAGTCAATAACATCGGGTGGATTGACCTCACCGAAAGCCTTGCCAACACGGAAGTAACCGTACATCTCCTCGCGACCGCGATGATCCACCGCAGTGATGATCAGGTCACGCACCTGGCCGCGGGCAATCTCCGGAATCACCACCGAGTAAGACTGCGGCTGTACCGCGCCGGAAGCCTCTGACGGAATCATCTCCGGCGTCAGCAGCTCAAAGCCACTATCGCTGGTCTCGCCCCAGATATAAAAGCCCTTGTTGTGGGTTTCCGAGGCGGTCGACCATGTCACCTCCAGGCCACCGCGCACGAACGCAGACTCGAAGGCATGAATACTGACTGGAATGGTGCCGGCCTCCAGGGAGTGGTCTTCAACCTCGCCATCGTTCAGGAAACCCAGCGGCGAAGGATTAGTATCGAAGTTGTTCTGATTGTCGGTGGAAATACGGAAACGCGCATAGGTCTGGTCGGTGGTCAAGGTATCGTTCGGGCCGTATTCCCAGACCATCACGACCACGCCTTCGCAGTTCGCCGGGATACCCCAGTCGCCAGCATCCAGCTCATCACCAGGGTTGGCACCGACATTCTGGCAATTGCCCTCCAGACCAGCAAAGCCGCTGTCGCCTCGCAACAAGGTATGCGAAGACCGGTCGATGGGGCCATCGAATTCACCCGTGCCCCCGAAATCCACCCAGCCGACCAGGCGCGCCACGTCGCCGGTGGGGTTGGCGACCCTGACGGCGGCGCAATAAAAGAAGGTGGTAGCGGTGTTCTCCAGAAACAGTCCGTCACAGGTCACACCGCCATTACTGGTCGAATCGCGCAGGTCAGCCAGGATCACGCCATC
>SKQI01000024.1 GCA_007119095.1 Wenzhouxiangella sp.
AACCGCTCACCCGAGCAATTGATTGAACGTGATCAGACCGTGGTCCTGATGTCGACACTGGCGGTAGGTGTGCTATTCAGTCTTGGTCTTCTGATGATTATTTTTTCCATATAGATTTTGCGAGCCGAAAGCTTTTGGCAGGTTTTTCCGCCGTCTCAGATACGTGGTGTATGATCCGTTGCAGGTCGGGCGGGCTGCTAAGGCAGGATGAGGTGTCCGAGGGGATTTCCGATCCGAGCGATTCAGGTATTCCAGTTTCCAGGCGGGTCAAGCCATGACTGAAGACAAAACCAGTAAAGATGAAAAGAAAAAGCCGGACGATTCTTCCGCCAAACGCACTGTTGTTGTTGACCCCGCCGAAAAAGGTGCCAGTGGTGCCGAGCTGGATCATGAATGCGCAACCAGGATAGCTCCGGATTTGTCGCGGGCTACTGATGAAGACCGGACGCGATTGGTCGATTCTAAGCAGCAGGAAACGGATGTCTCGGGGGGCGATGAGCATACCGAGCTGGTTGACGACGCTCGCACAGAGATAATCGGTTCAGGGCGTGAAAGCACCCAACGCGGTGCTGATGAGCACGCTGACCGGACCCAGCGATTGGAAGACATCGACGAATCCGGTCGTGATCCTGACAGGACAGAAGTTTGTGGCGATGGCGGCGGGCTTGAAGAGACCGAGTTGACCAGTGCGCCGACTGGTAGCTCCGGTGCAACTGGCCAGACAACCCAGGCACGAGCAGAAGCCGCGGTCAGTTCCCTGACGGTAGGCTCGGTTTTGCGCGGGCGCTTCCGCATTACTGGCGTTCTGGGGGAGGGTGGCATGGGGGCGGTTTACAGTGCCGTCGACATGCTCAAGGAAGAGGCCAGAGACGAAAACGTCAATGTGGCGTTGAAGGTCATGAAGCCCGACATCGTTGATGCGGAACTGTCATTCATGGGCCTGCAGCGGGAGGCTCGACGTGCGCAGCAGTTGGCTCACCCGAATATTGTCACGGTGTATGACTTCGATCGTGCCGATGGCGTGATCTACATGACCATGGAGTTCATGCGCGGCAAGCCGCTGGATGCCGTGTTGGATGAAAAGCCACATGGTCTGGACCTGGTCGATGCTCGGGATATCACTACCCAGGTTTGCAAAGGGCTGGCTTATGCTCACAAGGAGGGGATTGTCCACTCAGACCTCAAGCCGCAGAATGTTTTCCTGCTGGAGAGTGGCCGCGCCAAAATTCTTGACTTCGGGATCGCACGCGCATACCGGGCCAAGAAGGTGGATATGGTGGAGCGGGTTTTTGCCGGCTACTCACCCTCCTTCGCCAGCCCTGAAGTTATCGCGCGCAAGGACCCCACGCCTGCAGACGATATCTTCGCGCTGGGGCTGCTCGTGTATCAGCTGTTTACCGGCCGTCACCCTTTCGACTATACCGCTGCTGACAAGGCTTTAGAACAAGGGCTGAAGCCCAAGCGAGACGCATCTTTCAAACGAGCCGAATGGTCGGCGATTCAGGCAGCGCTGAGTTTTGACCGCGACAAGCGTCCTCAGGATGCAAGCGAGTTTCTGAAGCGGTTCGCACCCTCCAAGGTTCGCCGGTTCGGGTTGGGTGTATCTGCTCTTTCCATCCTCATCGCCGCATCATGGGTTTACTTTTATCAGCCCACGGTGGGGCCTGATGTACCGTTTGAAGAACTTTCAATTTCACTTCAGCAAGAGATCACCAGGAACCTGGCAGACGCTGAGCTGTTTCTGGGTTACGGAGACATAGACAGTGCGTTTCATTTGTATGACACCGTGCTGCTCGCGCATCCTGGCAATCTCGAAGCCGTTGAGGGGATGCAGCAGGCCTCTCAAACGGCGGTTGAGAATCTGCGCAGTGCCGTGCAGGAAGGAAGGATCAACCCTGAGGCAGCTCGCCAGTCTCTGGAGGCCTTGCTGGCCTACGAAACCTTGCCTTCCCGCAGTCGCCGCATTCTGCGAGAAGCCCAGGATGATTTCTAGGAGCCTGCGCGGCAGAAGCCGTCCGGGCCCCTGGTGCCCTTGATTCGCCACGGCTGATGGCGAATATGGTTCATCAGCAAGATGTCATTTGACACCATCGGGATGCTTGGATAATACTTAAGGGCAAGTGCCTGTGCGCTGTTCGGGAAGGTTTTCGGCCGGGGCGGCGCGAAGTTGGCACTCAGGGTAATTTGGGACGCTCCACTGATGGGGTCCCTCGAGCTGCAGCTGGGGAGGCAAAGGCAGCCGCTGGAATGGCTATGGTCCAGCACCGTTCGGCATTTCGCCATCGGTCGAGGGTCTGCTGTTGAGTCTGTGGATGTTGGTCCCGGTAGCGTTCAAATGCACAGGGGACAAACGACATCATGACCAAGATATTCGCCGTCTGCCGCTTCGCCGGCATCGGGCTTCTCCTTTCTGTTTTTTCAATGCAGGCTGAAGGGCGCACTATCAGCGTCTCGGTGTTTGAATCTGGACAGGTCAGGGTCAGCTCCGGCATGGCCAGCCTGGCCTCTGCCGCCAGCTGTGACGATGGCCTGCTGTTCTCGTTCACGGAATCGGCCACTCCTGATCCCCTTCAATTGAGCAGGCGTGACGCCGATGCATCGGGAATCATCGTGCTGGAAGTGACAATAACCGCTGTTTGCGAGGGCGTTGCTGGCGGGCAGGCTGCATTTGAGTACGGCCATTCTGCGGTGACTGGAACAATTGGAGAGGACCTGCTCATCGGGGGCTTTGCTTCTTCGATGACATTGGCCCTGAGCGTTGGAGAAAGCATCGAGCAGACCATCAGCTATCAGGCAGTGGGCAGCGCCGCAGCCAACCATTTGTTCGAGCTGCGGGGGTCAGAGATTTCCTTTTTTGGTGGTTCTGCCTTTGGCAGCGCCAGCCGCAACCGCCTGCTGGCGAGGATCGAGGTTGAAGGGGGGCGCTTTTTTGACGACGAGGATCCCTCGCTTGAACAGCCAGGCCGTGAGCGCGAGCGCGATGCCGTGGAGGCGCTGGAAACAGCTTGTTCATCGGAACAGGCCAGCGGCGCATTGCAGGATACATGCAACGCAATCGCCGGTGCGACTGGGGATGACTTGATCAGGGTGGCGCGAGCCTTTGACCCACACGAGTTGGCCGCCGTGCCCGGCGCCGCCAACGAGCTGGGTCAGATCCAGACGGCTAACGTCGGCGGCCGACTGGCGGCCTTGCGTGGTGGGGCAACCGGTATCAGCCTGGATGGCTTGAGCTTTTCCTATCGAGGACATCGCCTGGATGCTGGACTGTTGCCGGAGTCATTGGTGCGTCGAATGAATGGCGAAGGTTCTGGATCCACTTTGCTCGACCAGCGCTGGGGCGTGTTCGTCAACGGCGATGTGTCCATTGGTAGTCGCGATGAGCGCGGCAAAGAAGTTGGCTTCGATTTTGACGCCTGGGGTTTGACCAGTGGCGTGGATTACCGGTTTGACGGTGGACATGTTGCCGGCATGGCTCTCGGCTATAGCGAGTACAGTGCCGATCTGGATGATGATGGGGGCGGTCTGGACTCGGACACATGGGCTTTGCAGGCTTACGGCAGCTTCAGCTTCACTGACGAGTTCTACGTTGATCTGACGCTCGGTCGTGCCTGGATGGATTTTGACCAGGAGCGTGTCATTGATCTGTCCGGTTTCGATGGGCTGACCCGCCAACTGGCTTTCGGTGATACCAAGGCAAGGCAGTGGACGACAAGCGTTGCAGCAAACTATGCCATCCAGCTTGATGGCGGCTGGCGAGTCACGCCCTATGGGCAGTTCCGTTACAGCTATACGGAAATCGACGGCTTTGCCGAATCCGGTGGGTCGCCGTTTGCCATGCGTTTCCCGGATCAAAAAGTGGTCTCACGTCTGTTTGCAGC
>SKQI01000056.1 GCA_007119095.1 Wenzhouxiangella sp.
CGGTGACGGAGACGGACGACCAGGTCAAGGGCCTGAGCGGCTCCGCCCAGTTGAATCTCGAATTCGGCCTCGACGCGGGGCCGATCTTCCGGGTGAAGCAGGTCAAGCACGCTGTCGTCGTGACTTTCGAGCGCAACCTTCTCGTATCCCAGGATCCGGCGTGCTCGTTCGTCGAACCGGACCTGGCGGGACCTGATCAGCCAGTGCCAAAGGCCCAAATCGCCACCGGCAAGCGCAAGTTCGAGACTGGACTGATGCTGTTCCAGGGCCAGCCGAGTGGCGCGCTCCTCAGTCACATCCCGAGCCTGGGTGACCAGTACAGTGCCCAGATGCGCATGATTGCGCACGATGGATGCCCGAATGCTGACCCAGATGACCGAGCCGTCAGGACGCCGATAGCGCTTTTCCAGATCAACCGAATCGGCCTGCCCTGAAAGCAGGCGCTGCCGCTCGCCATGGCTGGCGGGAACATCCTCGGGCACCGTCAGTTCATCATAGCTTCGATTCAGCAGCTCAGCCCTTGCCATGCCCATCATCTGGCAAAACTCATCGTTCACATCCAGCCAGCGGCCATGCTCATCCATCAGTGCCATACCGATGGCGCACTGTTGAAAGGCCAACGCCTGGAGGGCGACCCGATTGCCCTTGAATTCGTTCAGGCAAGCGGACGACTGGGCGTCATTGGGAGACAGGGTACTGGCTAAGCTTTTCATACCCGTAACCATGCAATATCTGCGCCATGCCATGGCACGGCCCTGAATGCGCCGACAATTTTCATGATTGTGAAGACGGGCATCACAAAACAACACGAGCCGCATCGACTCTCGACCGTCAATCGTGACGGAAAAGCGACCGATCAGGGGCGCTGGGCGTCTCGCGTTGAACGAAACTCATTGCCCGGAAACCAGTTCGGCCAGGCATCGCCGTCAGACAGCACTCTGCCGACAACATAAAGCAGCTCCAGGTCTTCCGCCACTCCACGGAGATCCCAGTCCGGATTGAACACATCGGCAGGCTGATGATACTGAACATCCCGATATTCACGGGCCCGCTCCATGCCATATTCCCGGCCGCGCTCTCGGTGCTCGACGCCACCCTTCGCATACAGTGCCGGTATCCCGGCGCGGGCGAAATTGAAGTGATCAGAGCGATAGTAATAGCCAGCTTCGGGCGTCGGCTCAGGCACCACGTACCGGCCCTGCTGCTCCACGGCCTCGGCAAGAATGTCTTCCAACTCGGATGAGCCATAGCCCACGACCACGACATCATCGGTTGGACCGATCAAGGTCATGGCATCCATATTGATGGCGGCCACAGTCTGGGCTGCCGGAAACACCGGGTTATTGACATAGTAACGAGATCCCAGCAGCCCGTACTCTTCAAGGGTCACGGCAAGGAAAAGCACGCTGCGTTCGGGCTGACCCGCCTCCTGGTAGAGCCTGGCAATCTCAAGCAAGGCCGCGGTACCCGTAGCATTATCAATGGCACCGTTGTAAATCCCCGCCGAACCCGGGATTGCGATATTGCGTCCCAGGTGGTCCCAGTGCCCCATGTAGACCACGACTTCATCGGGCCGCTCGCTACCTGGTATGGTTGCCAGCACATTGTAGGAAACGCCTTCCCGAACCCGATTCCTGACCTCGGCCGACACTTCCATGTCGAGACTGACATAGCTGAATCCAGGCTGGGCAGCCCGCGCCTGCTCAGCCTCGAAATCAAGATCAGCGCGCTCGAACAAGCTGCTGGCGGCGTCCAGCGTGATCCAGCCTTCCAGGGCCAACAGGCGATCCGGGCTATCTCCACCCAATTCAAACTGCGCCCCAGACCAGGAGTTGATGACCACGTCCCAGCCGTATGAGGCCGGTTCGGTGTCATGAACAATCAGTGCCGCGGCAGCCCCTTGACGCGCGGCCTCTTCATACTTGTAGGTCCAACGACCGTAATAGGTCATCGCGCGGCCATTGAACAACTCAGGATCACCGGTAGCAAATCCGGGGTCATTGACCAGAATGATGACCGTCTTTCCTTCTACGTCCAGCCCGGCGTAGTCGTCCCAATCGTACTCGGGCGCGACGATGCCATAGCCAACAAAAACCAGTTCGGAATCCTCTACGCCATGAAAATCGGTACCGGGACGCCTGGTTCCGATGATCATCTGCTCCGGATACGTCAGCTCGAAAGATTCATCAGCCTGAACCAATCGCATGCTCGAGCGCGCTTCGGCAAACTGTTCAACCATGGGAACAGGTTGGAGATAACTGTCGCCGTAACCAGGCGAAAGGCCAAGTTCGGCGAACTCCTGTACCAGATAGTTCAGGGTCAGACGCTCGCCCCGGGTCCCTGGCGCTCGCCCTTCGAACTCATCGGACGACAGCGTTTCCAGGTGTGCTGCATATCGCCCCACATCGATTCCAGTCCCCGGCACTGCTGGCATTTGCACTGCGCGTGCCTGCGATTCCGCGCTCAGGGATGGCTCAGAAAGGTCCGGCGGCTCAGGGGGCTCGGGTGGCTGGCAAGCGGCCAACAGGAAGCTGGACAACGCAACAAGGCAAAGGCGTGAAGAAAACATGGCAACTCGGCTGAGTGGAGCAAGACGGCATTGTAGCGCGCCGATGACAGGGGTACTACAGAATCCCCGCTTCCAGCGCTTTCAGCACGGCTCGGGTACGGTCACGCACCCCCATTTTAGACAAGACATTGGAGACGTGATTCTTGACCGTACCCTCGGCCACATTGAGCGCGTTGGCAATCTCCTTGTTCGAATAACCGCCGGCCATCAAACGCAGGATTTCGGTTTCACGCTCAGTCAGTGGATCGGGCTGTTCCAGACTGGAAAATTCCGTTTTTACATTTTTCAGACCCTGCAACAAACGCTCCGTCATTGCCGGCTTGACAATGCTCTTGCCCGCAGCAACATCCCGAACCGCCGACAGCAAGTCCTCCAGCGCGACATCCTTGAGAAGGTAGCCCCTGGCCCCGGCGCGGATTCCGTTGAGCACCAGCTCATCGTCATCGAACGTGGTCAGGATGATGGTTGGTGGCAAAGAGTTGCGTTCACCCAGTGCATTCAGAACATCAAGACCGGACCCGTTTGGCATACGCATATCCAGCAGCAGAACATCGGGCTCGAGCTCCGGTATCCGAACGATGGCAGACTCGCCGTCACCGGCCTCCCCAACCACCTCAATGTCGGCCGCAAACTCCAGCAAAGACCGCACGCCCTGCCGAACCAGGGTCTGGTCATCAACCAGCATCACCCGGATCATGCCGCACCCTCGCCCGGCATCCATGCCCTGACCTGAAAGCCATGTCCAGGCGCAGTAGATATATCCAAGCGCCCGCCCAGTTCCTTTAGCCGTTCCCGCATGCCATTCAGCCCATTGCCTGGCATCAGTTGCGGTGTACCACGACCGTCATCGCGCGTCCTCAGGCTAAGTCCATCAGGCCCTGACTCCAGCGAAATCCAGAGGTTGGCGGCGGAGGCATGACGAACGGTATTTGTGATCAATTCCTGGGCGCAGCGCAAGATGATCTGAGCTCGACGCGGATCGGTCAGAGACAACTGATCAGGAATGTCCAGGTGAACGTTCAATTCCGGAACACCCTCAGCCAGCATCATCAGCGCTTCTCGCAGATCCACTTGCCCGTCTCGACGCATATCGCTGACCACCTCCCTGACATCAGACAACAAAAGCCGGGAAATCGACGCTGCCTGGTCCACGTGCTGTTTGCCTTTGCCCTCGCTAAGATGACTGGCAGCCTCGAGATTCAGCGTCAGCGCGGTCAAATGATGTCCAATAAGGTCATGCAAATCCCGCGAAATTCTGACCCGCTCGGCCACCCGGGTATTCTCTGC
>SKQI01000027.1 GCA_007119095.1 Wenzhouxiangella sp.
AGGCTGCCAGACATGAGGCAACTTCAGCCAGAACTCGATCACCGAAGGCATGACCATGCGTGTCGTTGATTTCCTTGAAGTTATCCAAATCCAGCATCATCAGCATCGTGGAATCGGGCGCATCGGCCAACCACTCATTTGCCTGCCTGCGATTGCCCAGGGCGGTCAGTTCGTCGGTTCTGCTGGACCGCGCCAATCGTCGATTGTTGAGTCGCTGTACGACCATCACCGCCAACCCGATCAAAACCAGGCCAATAAGAACAACAGATAACAACTGCTGGCGCTGTTGCTGGCTTTCCAGACGCCGTGCCTGGGCTTCTCGTTCCCGTCGCAGGTCGGCCAGCTCACGCTCCCGAAGCGCCACACCGAGCTCTGCCTCCATCTCATCGATCTCGGTACGCTGCTGATCAACGAGGAATTGCTCGACACGCCGGGCGCGGTCCCGCTCGACGGCCAAAGCCTGGTCGAACTTCCCGGCTGCTTCCAGGACTTGGGCCCTGATCAATAGCGCGCCGACAATGCTGAAGTGAAAATCAGCCCGCTCGCTTTCAGCAACGGCCAGGTCTGAAAAAGCCAGCGCTTCTTCAATGTTGCCCAGTGCAACATGCAGACGCGCCATGTCATTTAGCAAGGCCGTGTACTCGGCCGGATTATCCAGATCCTCGTGCAAACGCATGGATGCACTGAGATAGCGCTCTGCGTCTTCCAGCCTTTCCTTATCAAGGTAAATCGAACCCAGCACTGTCTTCAGCGAAGCCAGGCGAATTTCCATACCGGGCGCGGACAGGGGATCGAGCAGGCCGACAAACATGTCGGCGGCTTTTTCCAGTCGACCAGCTCCACGGTAGACAAGACCAAGGTTGTAGCGAACCGGCAGCGCCTGCCTGGGGTCGCCATCTTCCCCGATCAGGTCCAGTGCGCGCAGCCAGAGTGAAATGGCCGAATCATGTTGACGGGCCTCTGCCCGTCTGGCGCCCAGATTCACCAGCAGATCAATGCGCTGTTCAGGCAAATCCTCGATTTCGGTCAGTTCCAGCGCGCTGCGCAACAACTCGGTGGAGCGCTCGAGGTCGCCCATTCTGTGGTGCAGCGCCGACAGCCGACGTAATGCCCTTACCCGCTCTGCCGGCACTATTATCCGTTCGGCAATCTCCTCAAGCTGTTGAACAGCGCGGATGGCTTCGACTCTTCTACCCAGCGAGGAAAGCGCCCAGGCCTTGCATCCGAGCGCCTTGAACTGCAGCAGCAGATCGTCGTCCGCCAACATCAGCAGTACCCGGTCAGCCAGCTCAATGGCTTCTTCCGGCCTGCCATGTTCGGCAGCCTCGCACTGCTCAATGATCGAGGACGGCGTATCGGCTGGATGATCGCTCGGATCGTCGGCCAGGGCAGCGCCCGCCGCGAACAACAGCACCAGCAAAGCCCGGCGGATCACTCGACTCAAGCCGCTTTAAGCCAATTTATCTGCCAACCAGGCTGGCACCGAATCCAACGCCGGCTGCAGTGCTTCAGGCTGACTACCACCGGCCTGCGCAAAGTCCGGCCGGCCGCCACCCTTGCCGCCGACCTGCCGGGCGACGTGGTTGACCAGCTCCCCCGCCTTGACCTTGGCAGTCAGGTCGCTTGTTACCCCGGCTACCAGACGGACACCGCCACCAGCTGCCGTACCCAGCACGATAATCCCGCTGCCCAGCTTGCTCTTGAGCTGATCGACCGTATCGCGCAAGCCGTTCGGGTCCACGCCCTCCAGCTTGGCGGCAATCAGCTTGGTGCCAGCCACATCGACAGCTTGCCCCGCCAGGTCCGAACCGGCGGCAGAGGCCAGCTTGCCTTTCAAACGGTCCAGCTCTTTCTCGAGCTGACGCGAGCGATCCAGCAGCTGCTCGATGCGCTCGCTGAGCTGCTCCGGGCTGGCCTTCAGCCTGCCAGAAGCTTCTTTCACTGATCGGTCCAGGCTTTGCAGCCATTCCACGGCCACTCGCCCAGCCACGGCCTCAATGCGCCGCACCCCGGCCGAGATGCCGGTTTCGTGGACGATCTTGAACAAGCCAATGTCACCGACACGACCAACATGCGTACCGCCGCAGAGCTCCACCGAGAAATCGCCGAATTTCAGCACCCGGACTTCGTCGCCGTACTTGTCACCGAAGAAAGCCAGCGCACCGGCCGCCATCGCCTCATCAAACGACATTTCGCGCGCCTCCGCCTCGGCGTTGGCCTGGATCTGTTCGTTGACCATGCGCTCGATCTCGACCATCTGCTTGTCAGTCACCGGCTCGTGATGAGAAAAGTCAAAGCGGAGCCGGTCAGGCGCGACCAGCGAGCCTTTCTGCTGGACATGCGTACCGAGAACGGTGCGAAGCGCCGAATGCAGCAGGTGCGTGGCCGAGTGATGACGAACCACATCGCTGCGCCGTCCCCGGTCAATCCGCGCTGCCAGTGACTGCCCCAGCTTCAACTCGCCAGACTCCAGCATACCGACATGACCGTGGAAGGTACCGGCCAGTTTGCGGGTGTCTGAGACCTTGAAGGTCAGGTCATCGGCAACGAGCTCGCCAGTATCACCAACCTGCCCGCCCGACTCGGCGAAGAAAGGGGTCTGATCAAGCACCAGCACCGCCTCCTGTCCCGGCGCCAAGTGGTCTACCGGACGGCCATCGACCAGAATGGCCAGCAACGTCGTTGCGCTGGCCTCATGCTGTTCGTAACCCAGGAACCGGGTTGGACTGAGCTCGGCAGCCAGATCGGCCGGCATGCCGTCCCGGGCGCCAAAAGTGCCGGCGGCGCGTGCGCGCTCTCGTTGCGCCTCCATGGCGGTTTCGAAACCACTTTCGTCGACCCGCAGCGCTCGCTCACGGGCAATGTCGCGGGTCAGGTCGATGGGAAATCCGTAGGTGTCATACAGCTTGAAAGCAACTTCGCCCGGGATCTCACTGCCCTTCAAGTCAGCAATGGCCGACTCCAGCAGCTTCATCCCCTGATCCAGGGTTTCGCCGAAACGGCGCTCTTCGCGTTCAAGCACCGCCGCCACCTGATCGGCCTGTCTGGCCAGATCCGGGTACGCCTCGCCCATGACCTCGACCAGCGGTTCGACCATGCGGGCAAAAAACAGCTCCTCGCAGCCGAGCTTGTAGCCATGACGAATCGCCCGACGAATGATCCGCCGCAGCACATAGCCCCTGCCCTCGTTGGCCGGCAACACGCCATCGGTCACCAGGAAGGCGCAGGCACGGATGTGATCGGCGATCACTTTCAGCGAGGGTGCCTGGTGATCTTCCGCCCCGGTCAGGCGCGCTGCTGCGGCAATCAGGTGCTGAAAGAGGTCGATATCGTAGTTCGAGTGCCCGCCCTGTAGAATGGCAGCCAGGCGCTCCAGCCCCATGCCAGTGTCAACGCATGGGGCAGGTAGTGGCCGCATTTCACCGTCATCCGAACGGTCAAACTGCATGAAGACCAGGTTCCAGATCTCGATGTAGCGGTCACCGTCCTCCTCGGGGGTGCCGGGAGGGCCACCGGGTATATCCGGGCCGTGGTCGTAGAAGATTTCCGTGCACGGGCCGCAGGGACCGGTGTCGCCCATGGCCCAGAAATTATCGCTTTCGTAGCGCTTGCCCGGCTTGTCGCCGATGCGCGAGAAACGATTCGGATCGACGCCGATATGATCCAGCCAGATGGCTGCCGCCTCTTCGTCTTCGGCGTAGACCGTTACCCACAGCTTTTCAGCCGGAAGACCGCAGGTTTTTGTCAGGAATTCCCAAGCAAACTCAATGGCTTCCTGCTTGAAGTAGTCACCAAAGCTGAAGTTGCCCAGCA
>SKQI01000100.1 GCA_007119095.1 Wenzhouxiangella sp.
CTGAATCTGTCGGTCTACCGGGATTTTGGCTTCGACGATGTCAGGCTGAAGTTTGCTGATCGGCCGGAAAACCGGATCGGCGACGACGCGACCTGGGACAAGCTCGAAGGCGCACTCAAGGGCGCCATTGACGCGATGCAACTGGACTACACCTACAACCCGGGCGAGGGTGCTTTTTATGGCCCGAAGATCGAGTTCGTGCTTCGTGATGCCATTGGCCGCGATTGGCAGTGCGGCACTTTGCAGGTGGACCTCAACCTGCCGGACCGTTTTGATGCCACTTATCGGACCTCGGAAGGCGGCGAACAGCGCCCGGTCATGCTGCATCGGGCCCTGCTGGGCTCGCTGGAGCGATTCACCGGGATCCTGCTGGAGCACCACTCGGGCAACTTGCCGCTGTGGTTGGCGCCGGTGCAGCTGGTGGTGTTGAATATCACCGATGCGCAGGCCGACTACGCGGTTGATGTGGCTGCACAGTTGCGCCAGCGGGGCTTTCGCGTCGAGGTTGACTTGAGAAACGAAAAGGTCGGCTACAAAATCCGCGGCCGCACCCTGGAGAAAATCCCCTATCTGCTGGTTGTTGGTGATCGGGAAGTGGAAAACGGCCAGGTTGCCGTGCGCCGTCGCGACGGCACCGATCTCGGGGCCATGGCAATTGACGAGCTTGCGCAGAAATTGCACGCTGAAGTGGCAAATCGGGAAGAAATAGCCGATAATTGACGGCTTGTCCAAGGCTTAAAACAGAAAAGGAGTAGCCTCATCGCAAGTGAAAAGCAGACCCGGCGCAACGAAGATATCAACGCTTCGAAAGTGCGCGTCGTAGGCTCCGACGGGGAACAAATCGGAGTTATGGGGATCCGAGATGCTCTCGCTCGGGCAGAGGAAGAGGGTTTGGACCTGGTTGAAATCGCGCCGCAGGCCGATCCGCCGGTATGCCGGATCATGGACTGGGGCAAATATCGTTTCGAGGCGCAAAAGAAGGCTCAGGCCGCGCGCAAGAAGCAGAAGCAGATCCAGATCAAAGAAGTCAAGTTTCGCCCTGGAACCGACGACCATGATTACGATGTCAAGATGCGCAACTTGCGCCGTTTCATCGAAGAAGGCAACAAGGTCAAGGTGACGCTGCGTTTTCGCGGTCGTGAAATGGCGCACCAGGAGCTGGGCCGGGATTTGCTGAAACGCGTTGAGTCCGATATGGCCGACGAGATTACCGTGGAGCAGTACCCACGCATGGAAGGGCGCCAGATGGTCATGATGCTGGCTCCGAAAAAGACCTGATCCAGGAAAATTACTGTGGCAAGACCTGCGGCTGGAAACAGCGGCAGTAATAACGAGCTGGACTGCAGCCAAATCAAGTTTCTCGACGGACGGCACTGCCGAGAACGCTGCAAGAAGGTATTACAAACCCTTGATAAACAAGGAGACATACAATGCCGAAGATGAAGAGTAATCGGGGTGCTGCGAAGCGCTTCCGAGCCACGGGAAGTGGGCGCATCAAGCGCAAGCGCGCCTTCCATAGCCACATCCTCACCAAGAAGGACACCAAGCGGAAACGTCGCTTGCGGTCCACCGTTCTGGTGGCGAAGTCAGACGAGAAGTCCGTTCGTCAGATGCTGCCGAAACTGTAATTTCCAAGGAGAAGATGAACCATGGCTAGAGTAAAACGTGGCGTGGTGGCCCGTCGTCGCCACCGCAAGATCCTCAATCGTGCCAAGGGCTACTACGGTGCCCGCCGCAAGGTCTATCGCGTCGCCAAGCAGGCGGTCATCAAGGCCGGCCAGTACAGCTACCGCGACCGCCGCCAGCGCAAGCGCGATTTCCGCAGCCTGTGGATTACCCGCATCAATGCTGCCGCTCGCGAGCACGGTATGAGCTATAGCCGCTTTATCAACGGCTTGAAGCGGGCCGAGGTAGAGATTGACCGCAAGGTGCTGGCTGATCTGGCCGTGCACGACAAGGCTGCCTTCAAGGCGCTGGCGGACAAGGCCCAGGCCAGCCTGGCCTGACCTGGACCATGGCGATTGCGGACGCCGAGGGTCTCCTCGCCGAGGCCCTGAGTCTTGTATCCCAAGCAGCCGACGACCGCACTCTGGACAATGTCCGGGTGCGGTTTCTTGGCAAGAAGGGTGAGCTGACCGGGCTACTCAAGCAGCTGGGAGCGCTTCCTGCCGATCAGCGCCGCGAGGCCGGCCAAGCTGTCAATCGCTGCAAGCAGGCGCTGGAAAAAGCCATCGCAGAGCGCGAGCAGGCGCTGACCCGCATTGCCCTCGAGCGGCGTCTGAAAACCGAACAGATTGACGTTACGCTGCCCGGCAGAGGGCACGAGCCAGGCGGGCCGCATCCCGTCAACCGCGCCCTGGACCGCATCCTTGATATTTTCAATCAGCTGGGTTTTGCCGTTGCAACGGGTCCCGAGGTCGAGGATGATTACTATAACTTCGAGGCCCTGAATTTCCCCGAGCATCATCCGGCTCGGGCAATGCACGACACTTTCTACCTGCCAGACGGCCGCCTGCTGCGCACCCACACCTCACCGGTGCAGATCCGGGTGATGAAGAACCAGCAGCCGCCGGTTCGCATCGTCGCGCCCGGGCGGGTGTTTCGCAGCGACTCTGATCAGACCCACACCCCGCAGTTTCATCAGGTCGAGGGTCTGCTGGTCGATCGTGATGTGACCTTCGCCGACCTGAAGGGCTTGCTGGCTGACTTCGTCAACGCGTTCTTCGAAGACGAGTTGGAAGTGCGTTTGCGGCCGTCGTATTTCCCTTTCACAGAGCCTTCAGCCGAGGTGGATGTGCGCTGGCGCAATGCTGACGGCACTCCTGGGCGCTGGCTGGAAGTGCTGGGCTGCGGCATGGTCCATCCAAATGTGTTGAAAAACTGCGATATTGATCCCGAGACCTATACCGGTTATGCCTTTGGTCTGGGGGTAGAGCGCTTCGCCATGCTTCGCTACAGAGTCAATGACTTGCGGCTATTTTTTGAAAATGATCTGAACTTCCTGCGCCAGTTCAGATAGACCTGAATCAGGGAGTGTATCGTGAAGATCAGCTACCGCTGGCTTAAAGGATGGGTCGATACCGACCTGGACGCTGAGCAGATTGCCGAAAAGTTCACCCTGGCCGGGTTGGAAGTCGACACTGTCGAGCCGGTGGCGCCGCCACTGGACGGCGTGGTTGTTGGTGAAATCCTGTCTGCTGAACCTCATCCGGACGCTGATCGCCTGAGAGTTTGCCGTGTCCGGGGAGATAGTGAGGAGAGAATCATTGTCTGCGGGGCGCCGAATGCCCGGGTGGGCCTGAAAGCCCCGTTAGCAACCCTGGGTACGGTGTTGCCTGGCGGTCTCAAGATAAAGCCGGCCAAGCTGCGGGGAGTGCGTTCAGAAGGGATGTTGTGTTCAGAGCCGGAATTGGGGCTGGGTGAAGACAGCGCCGGCCTGATGGAACTGCCCAACGATGTCGAGACCGGCGATCCGCTGGACAAAGCCCTGGGCCTGGACGACAAGGTTCTTGAGATTGACCTGACGCCGAATCGGGCCGACTGCCTATCGGCCCGTGGCCTGGCGCGCGAACTGGCGGCTTTGATCGATGCCGAAGTTGGTGGCCCGGAAATCGAGCCCGTGGCCGCCGTGAACGATGACCTTCTGCCAATCGACCTGCAGAGTCCCGAAGACTGCCCTTGCTACATCGGGAGAATCATTCGTGGTGTCGATGTCAATGCCCCAACACCGCTGTGGATGGTGGAGCGACTGCGGCGGAGCGGAATCCGCAGTCTTGGCCCGATTGTCGATGTCACCAACTACGTATTGCTTGAGCTTGGGCAGCCTCTGCATGCCTTTGATCTCGCCAAGATTCAGGGCGGAATTCGAGTGCGGCGCGCGGCCAAGGGTGAGCGGATGCGTCTGCTGGATGGGCGAGAAATCGGTCTCGATGCCGACATGTTGCTGATCGCTGACCACAATCGCCCACTGGCGCTGGGTGGGATCATGGGTGGCGAGGATTCCGGTGTCACCGATTCCACGACCGATATTCTGCTTGAATCGGCGTGGTTCAACCCGGCTTCCATCATTGGTCGAGGCCGCCGCCTTGGCCTGGCCACGGAGTCAGCCCATCGCTTCGAGCGTGGGGTGGATCCTGCGCTGCAGCGACGTGCTGCCGAGCGGGCGACAGCGCTGATATTGGAAATCGCAGGTGGCCGGCCCGGCCCGCTCAATGAAGCCTTGAATACCGACCTATTGCCGCGAAACCGGGCCGTTCGTCTACGTCTGGCGCGACTGAACAGAGTCCTTGGCAGTCAGCTTTCCGGCGATGAGGTCGAGCAGATTCTCCAGCGCCTGGATATGACGGTCGAAACCAGCGACGCGGGCTGGAAGGTGACGGCCAACAGCGCCCGACGCGATATCGAGATCGAGGAAGACCTGATCGAAGAGGTCGCCCGGGTTTACGGCTACGATCGCCTGCCTACCCGCAAGCCCGGCGGCCGCCTGAGTATCTGCCTGCCCGGCGAGGGCGAACTCCCCGAGCAACGTCTCCGTCGCCAACTGGCCGCACGTGGGTTTCAGGAGATCATGACCTGGAGTTTTGTTGGCGAGGACGAATTGGCCAGGCTGGAACTGTTGGACGGGGCGCAGCCTTTGGCCAATCCGCTCAGCCGTGACATGGCGATTTTGAGAACGAGTCTGCTGCCCGGTCTTTTGAATGCGGCAGGCGCCAACTTGCGCCGTCAGCACCACGAATTCCGCCTGTTCGAGCTGGGTACCTGTTTCGCTAGCACCGGGCAGGGCTTTTCGGAGTCACGTCAGGTTGGCCTGTTGATGACCGGTCACGCGCGGGCCGAGCACTTCAGCGGTAAGCCTCGTCAACTGGATTTCTTTGATCTCAAAGGTGAGCTCGAGCATTTGCTCGACTTCAACCGTGTGACCGGAAAGGTGAGCTATCGACCGATCGCGCGGCCGTGGCTGCATCCGGGCCAGGCAGCTGAAGTTAGGCTTGATGATCAGCGCCTGGGCTGGCTGGGCCAGCTGCACCCTTCCTTGGTCAGTCAGCTGGATTGGCCGCAGTCGGCTTTCGTCGGCGAGTTTGACGCCAACCGCCTGGGCAGTCGGGCGGTGCCGGCCTTCACCGAGCTGTCGCGTTTTCCGGCCGTACGCCGCGATTTGTCATTGGTCCTGGCGGAGGACGTTGCCGTCGCTGATGTGGTCGACGAAGTCCAGCGGCGTGGCGGTGAACTGGTCCGACGGGTCATCGTCTTTGACCTGTATCGCGGCCCCGGGGTCGAAAAGAATTGCAAAAGCTTGTCTATTGGCTTGATTATTCGCGAGGTTTCGCGCACTCTTAAGGATGCCGAGGTAGAGGCCCTGATCGAAAATGTGATCGCTGGTCTCCAATCGCGATTCGATGCCAAGTTGAGAGGATAAGGGGATGTCACTGACCAAAGCGGATCTCGCGGCGACTTTGTTCGAAGAGGTGGGATTGAACAAGCGTGAAGCCAAAGAGTTTGTCGACGAATGGTTCGAGACCATTCGCGAGGCTTTGGAGGCCGGTGAAGCGGTGAAACTGTCAGGGTTCGGTAATTTCCAGTTGCGCGACAAAGGGCAGCGTCCCGGGCGCAATCCGAAAACCGGTGAAGAGATCCCGATTTCCGCCCGACGCGTTGTCACTTTCAAGCCGGGTCAGAAATTAAGAGCGAGAGTTGAAGCCTATGCTGGACCCGGGGAGTAATCAGGAACTGCCGGCTATTCCGGCAAAGCGCTATTTCACGATCGGTGAGGTCAGCGATCTGTGTGGAGTGAAGCCGCACGTGTTGCGGTACTGGGAGCAGGAGTTTCCCCAGCTGAAGCCGGTCAAGCGTCGCGGCAATCGGCGCTACTATCAGCGCCATGATGTGCTGATGATTCGCCAGATCCGCAGTCTGCTGCACGAACAAGGCTTCACGATTCTGGGCGCACGCCAGCGACTGGAAGGGGTGAAGGCCCAGGATGATGTCTCTCGATCACAACAGCTCGTGCGGCAGATTCGAACTGAGCTTGAGGAAGTGCTGCACGTTTTGCGGCGCTGAGATCAATTCACATTCCACCAACCCCCGATTCCATTTTCGCGATACAATACGGGGCTTGATTCCTCGCAGTTTTCCGGTCGGAGCGTAGCGCAGCCTGGTAGCGCACCACAATGGGGTTGTGGGGGTCGGGAGTTCGAATCTCCCCGCTCCGACCATTTTCTTGCTTGCTCACGGTTCGTTTATTCTCTTAAGCTTAACTACGCACTCCGCCGGACCTCACCGGCTGCAGCCAGACTCGGAGTCGAGTGTCGATGAAAGAAACCAGTAAAGTCGTGAATATGCCCGATATTGCCAGCAATGCCAAGGCCCAGGTTGCCGGCAAGTTGGATTGGGTAGGAATGAACCACATTGAACTGCCAGTGTTCCTTGAAGGGCCTGGCGGTACTCGTACGCAGACACCCGCATTGGTCAGCGCCTTTGTTGATCTGGCCGTGCCGGAAAAGCGCGGCATTCATATGTCGCGCCTGTATCTGCACCTGGATCGAGCCTTGGCCGAGCACAGCGTGACCCCGCTCGCCCTGAGGCATCTGCTGCGAGATTTTCTGCAGTCGCACGAAGATCTGAGCAATCGGGCAATGGTTCGCCTGGACTTCGACTACATGGTTCGGCGCAAGTCACTGGTCAGCGACAATACCGGTTGGAAAAGCTACCCGATCAGTTTGATTGCCAGCCTTGAAGGTAAGCATTTTGAAATGGAAATGGCCGTTCAGGTGGTTTACTCAAGCACCTGTCCGTGTTCTGCCGCACTGGCGAGGCAGCTGATTCAACAGCAATTCCGCAAGGACTTTTCCGGCCGCGATGCCGTCGATGCCCAGAGTGTCGTTGACTGGCTGGGCAGCGAAAAGGGCATTGTTGCCACGCCGCATAGCCAGCGCAGCGCAGCTGACATTCGAATCAAGCTGGCGCCCAGCTTCGAGGCATTCCCCTTTGTCGAGATCATTGACTTGATCGAAGACACCTTGAAAACGCCAGTGCAGTCCGCGGTCAAGCGTGAAGACGAGCAGGCGTTCGCGCTATTGAACGGTCAGAACCTGATGTTCTGCGAGGACGCCGCGCGCCGCGTTCAGACAGCGCTGCAGACCGAGGACAAGATTACCGATTTCTGGGCTCGGGTCAGTCACTTTGAAAGCTTGCATCCGCATAATGCAGTTGCGATCGTGACCAAGGGCGTTGACGACGGTTACCAGCCGATCGATGGCCACCCCAAGGGCTGGGTAGAGTAAAGCCTGACCCTTCATTCTGCTGCGCTACCGGCGCAGCAGGCGCAGTCCAATCTGAATATCCGGCAGCGCGATGCCCAGAGACTCGGCTTCGGGGTCAGCCCAGGCTTGGCCGAGCACTTCTCCCGTCTGGTTGTCTGTCACGTTCAGCCTTAACACGACTTCTTCGCCGTCCTGCAGTTCGATGGCTTCGAGATCAACAGTCAGGCCCAGCGTCATACCCGCTGCATCGTCCGGTTGGCGCGAATCCCCGGTCGCAAGATCAAACTCCCTGACCAGTCGCCAGTTGTCGCCTTCAAGCCGACCGGCCCAGCCGGAATAGGTTCTGGATCGAATCAGACGATATACCTGGTCGCCGGCCAGGGGTTCGCCATTGGTCAGATCGATCAGTCGGTCAGCGATAACCAGACGGTTGCCATCGAAGGCAATTTCCTTGAGCAGGCCGGTATTCTGGTCAGCTCCAAAACGGCAGGTTTCGGGATCGGTTTCGCCGCTGAATCCGTTGCTGTGGATGGTGAAGCGCATGTCGCAGCGGCGGCGCACCTGGCCAATTTCATCCAAGGGTGCGAAGGCGCCTGCCACCCGTCCTGACGGTTCGGCGTTCATTGCGATCAGGAAGTGCCTGGGCTGAGCGTCGCCCTGGCGCTGGCTAAGCATGAACCCTGCTTGTTCCAGCTGCTCGGATGGCATCCGCTCTATGCTGATGCGCAGGGGTAGTTCGCTGGACTCGCGCTGCTGCCGATTGCGGCTGGACAGATATTCACCCGGCAAAGCCTGGCTGATTTCCATCAGGGCGCGAGTTTGCGGTGAGGAAAAGTCGCTGGCCGTCTCGGGAGCGGTGGCGCAGCCGGCAACCAAAAGCACCAACGCGGCTGGGGACAGTCGCCGGATCAAGGTTCGGCCCGCTCGGGCAGCAGCAGGTAGGGGTCGACGCGGGTATTGCCAATGTTGATTCGCCAATCCAGGTGCGGGCCAGTGGCGCGGCCTGTGGCGCCCACCTTGCCGATCAGCTCACCTTGCTCCACGCGCTGTCCTTCTTCGACAGAAATCGCGCTCAAGTGGAGGAAGGCCGAAACCAGTCCGTGGCCATGATCGATAAAGATGGTTCCGCCGGAAAAATACATATCGGGGTGGGTCAGGGTGACAAGGCCACCGGCCGGTGCTTTGACGGGGGTGCCGGTGGGTGCGGCAATATCAAGCCCCCAGTGCGGGTTGCGTGGCTGACCATTCAGAATCCGCTGGCTGCCGTAGACGCCGGTAATCGGCCCTTCGACCGGCCAGATCCAGCCGTCTGTCCAGTCGGTGCGCTGGTCGCGGCGTTCACGGGCCCGGCGGGTCATCGCGGCTTCATTGCGAATCCTCTCCAGTACCGAATGGGGCGGGGTCACATGCTCACTGGCCAGACCATCAATGCGCTGAATGTCAAACTCACGCTCGCCAGGTCGGATCCGGCGCTGCCATTGCTGGCCGTCGGGCAAAGTGACCAGCAGCTCGTGCGTTGACTCGTCATCGCGGTCAAAGCCGAACACAAAATGACCGTCGGCAGAGATCATCAGGCTTTCACCATTTCTGGTTACCGAGCTGCCGGCAGGGGCCCTGCCAAAAACCAGCCCTCCCTGAACCAGCTCACCGTCCAGGGCGACATCACCCGGTTCGTTCCCGGCCTCCGACGCCGGGACGGCCAAGCATAAAAGGATAGAAAAGAACAAGGCGAGATGGGTTTTCATGAATTCAGGCGCCGGGACGGATTACCAGTCTCTGACCGGGACGCAATACGCTGGTTTCATTCAGGTCGTTCCAGCGCATCAGGTCATTTAGGCGGACCTGGTGGCGACGGGCAATCAGCCACAGCGAATCGCCGTTGCGGACGGTGTAATGGCTTGGTGCCGCGGGTGCGGAACCGGCAGCATTGCGGGCGCCGGGGCTGTCCATGTGGATCATCAGGCGCTGTCCCGGGCGAATCAGGCTGTTCGCGCCCATGCCATTCCAGCGCTGAATGTCGGAGACGCTGACCCGGTAATTGCGCGCGATCAACCACAGGCTTTCGCCGGGTCGAACCTGATGCTGGAAGCGGCGCGTAGGAAGCAATCGTTCCTGCAGGCTCGCGAGCTCCTGGTAGCGGTCGGCATACACGGAATTTTCTGGACTGATGCCTTCACCAGGCAACCTCAGAACCTGGCCGATCGACAGCATGTCGCCGTTCAGGTTGTTGGCATCGCGCAGCGCGCGGACACTGGTGTTATGGCGCTGGGCCAGCCCGGACAAGGTGTCGCCACGCCGCACCGAGATTTCCTGCCAGACGATGGAGTTCTCTCCGTTGAGCGAGGGCAGGGTATTGATGACCGCATCCTTTCGGTCCAGTGGGACAATCAAGTGATGCGGGCCGGTCGGCGAGGTCAGATGGCGGTTGAGCCCGGCATTCAGCGCGATCAGCTCGGCCAGGTCCAGATCGGCACGCGCCGAAAGTACAACGATATCGGTGGTGCCCTCGAGATCGATTCTTGCCAGGCTGGGCCGGTCAGGCCACTCGGGCAAGCTCAGGCCGTAGCGTTCCGGCTCCAGGAACAGGCAGCCCAGACCATGCATTTTGGGCACGTAGGCGCGTGTCTCTCGCGGCAAAGACAAATGTTCGAAAGTAGCCGGGCGGCCTCGGGCAAGGTTCCTCTGGACAGCGCGCCGAACCCGACCCTGACCGGCGTTGTAGGCGGCCAGGGCCAATTCCCAGTCCGCGTCGAAAAGATTGCTGAGGTGGGCGAGGTAGTCCAGAGCGGCCCGGGTTGCTGCATAAACGTCGCGTCGCCCATCGTAAAACTCATTGATTTCTATACCGTAATCCCTGGCTGTGCCGCTAAGGAATTGCCAGGCACCCGAGGCGCGTCCGTGCGAGTAGGCAAATGGATCATAAGCGCTCTCCACTATTGGCAGCAGCGCCAGTTCGCCGGGCAAATCACGCGCTTCCAGCTCGTTCGCGATGTCGTATAGCCAAGGCTGAGCTCGAGCCAGAACCCGCTCCATGTAATCGGGACGATCACCGAACCATTGCGCCCACTGTTGAGCTCTGCTGTCGTCCGGGCAATGGGCAAAGGAAAAGCGTCGGATGACCCGATGCCAGAGATCGTCATCGCTATCGGCCGGGGCCCGCAAACTCCCGATACGGCGCACTGCATCATCAATGGTCTGAAACGGATCGTCGAGATGGGCGCGCAGGAAAAACGGGGGCGGGGCGGGTGCACCTGCGTCCACATCCGCAGGTTCGGCTTCTCGATGGTCAAGCGTGGCACAAGCGGTCATCAGCGCGACCAATGCGAGGGTGGCAAGCAGGCGGCAAAGCTTCCAGACAGGGGGCGACCTTAACGTCATCTGAACAATTCAGAAATATGGCAAACAAACCCGTCATTATCCGGCGCTGTGGCGTCAGGTCAAGCGTTGACTGTCACAGTCGGGCCCGGCTCACGGCTACAATGCAGGCTTGGTTTATGGACACAGCCCACTTTATGTCATCCGCACCCCCGCAGATCAGCACCGAGCAGATTCGCAGCCTGCTGGCCGAAGCCAGCCGGCCGTTGACTCGTCGTGCACTTTCCGAAGCCCTCGGGCTGGACAAGGCGCAGTCGGATGCGCTGGTCAAACCCGTGCTCGAGCGCTTGATGGCGGCCGGCGAGGTCGTTCGCAACCGCCGCGCCGCCTACGGTCTGGCAGCAGATATGGATCTGGTTCGGGGGCGTATCAGTGCTCACCCGGACGGTTTCGGCTTTGTCATTCCCGCCGATGGTGGCGACGATTTGTATCTGTCACCGCGCCAGATGCGCCAGGTCTTCCACGGCGACCTGGTGCTGGCCGCGGTCACCGGGATGGATCGGCGCGGGCGGCGCGAGGGTGCAATCGTCGAAGTGGTCGAGCGCGTTCACCAGAAGGTTGTTGGTCGTTTGCTGCTGGAAAGCGGGGTGGCGATGGTCGTGCCCGACGATCCACGCCTGATTCACGATGTGCTGATTCCACTGGAGCGAGTCGGCAAGGCCACTCCGGGCCAGATCGTGGTTGCAAGAATCGACAAGCCGCCGACCATGGAGCGTTCGGCGGTCGGTGAAATCGTGGCTGTGCTCGGGCAGGCCGACGAGCCTGGCATTGCAACGGATATCGCCATTTTCAGTCACGGTCTGGAACCCGAGTTCCCAGAACAGGTGTTGGCCCAGGCCGGCGACTTTGGTGACGTCATTGACGCCGAGATCGCCGAGAAGCGTCGCGACCTGCGCGAGTTGCCGCTGCTGACCATCGATGGCGCCGATGCGCGTGATTTCGATGACGCGGTATTTGCCGAGCGCACGGATTCCGGCCTGCGAGTCCTGGTTGCAATTGCTGATGTGGCCGAGTATGTCCAGCCAGACGCTCCCCTTGACCAGGAGGCACACCGTCGCGGAACATCCGTGTATTTCCCGGATCGTGTCCTGCCGATGCTGCCGGAGACGCTGTCCAACGGATTGTGCTCGCTCAAGCCCGACGAAGACCGGCTGTGCGTAGTGTGCGAGATGCGGCTCGATGACAGCGGCAAGGTCAAGTCCAGCCGCTTCTATGAAGCGGTCATGCGTTCCCATGCCCGACTGACCTATGACCAGGTGCAGCGCATGATGGCCAGCGGCGATGAAGAGCTGCGTGCACGCTTCGCGCACGTGCTGCCTAACCTGGATGCCCTGTTCGAGGCTTTTCGACTGTTGTTCAAGCGCCGCCAGCGCCGCGGCGCACTGGATTTCGACTCGCAGGAGGTTTATTTCCAGTTTGATGCCGAGGGCAGGGTGGCCGATATTCGCCGGCGCCAGCGTCATGACACCCATCGGCTGATCGAGGAATTCATGGTTGCCGCCAATGTCGAGGCGGCGCGCTTTGTCGGTCGTGCGGGTCTGGCCATGCTGTATCGCGTGCACGAACCGCCGCCGGCTGACAAGCTCGAAAGCCTGGAAGACTTCATCCGCGGCCAGGGCCTGAAAGTGAGCTGGAAGGAAGCGCCGGAGCCGGCCCAGTTCGCCTCGCTCCAGGCTCAGGTGGCTGGCCGTGACAACGAATCACTGCTCAACGCCGTGTTGCTGCGAAGCCTCAGTCTGGCCGTTTACCAGCCTGAGAACAAGGGCCACTTCGGCCTGGCTCTGAATCACTATGCGCATTTCACCTCGCCTATCCGCCGTTACCCTGATCTGCTGCTGCATCGGGCCATCAAGCATCTTTGCCGGCGTCAGCCACAGGATCGCTTTGCCTACAATCAGGCGCGCATGGTGGAGTTGGGCCGCCACTGTTCGTGGACCGAGCGTCGGGCCGAAGATGCCGGGCGCGATGTCGACGACCGCCTCAAGTGCCAGTTCATGCAGCGTCATATCGGCGAGGCTTTCGACGGCGTGGTCACCGGCGTCACCAGCTTCGGGATGTTCGTTGAAATCACCCGTTTCGGCGTCAGCGGCCTGGTTCATGTCACGGCCATGCCCAATGACTATTACAATTTCGATCCGGTCAGCCATAGCCTGACCGGCAAGCGTCGAGGCCTGAGTTTCAGCCTGGCCGACAAGGTGCGAGTGCGCGTTCTGGCCGTCAGCATCGAAGAGCGCAAGATTGATCTGGAGCTTGATCAGACATGAGCGCCAAACGAGAAATGGCGATGGGTGTCAACGCGGTCGATGGCCTGCTGCGGCACGCGCCAGAGCGGCTGGTCAGAGTTTGGCTAAAGCGCGCTAATACGAGACTTGAAGATTTGGCTGAGCGTCTGGCGGAAGTCGGTGTTGCGATCGAGGCTGTCGATGATCGTGCGCTGGATCGCCTTGCCGGCGGCGTCCGGCACCAGGGCGTGATCGCAGAATTCCAGGCTCGCCAGCCGCTTGATGATCGCGGCCTGGTTGACTTGTTGGAAGAGAGTCACGACATGCCCTTGTTGTTGGTCCTGGATGGCGTTCAGGACCCGCATAACCTCGGTGCCTGCCTGCGCTCGGCGGCCGCAGCCGGCGCGCTTGCAGTCATTGTGCCGAAGAACCGGGCTGCCGGACTGACGCCGGTGGCGCGCAGAGCGGCTGCTGGCGCGGCAGAGCTGGTGCCGCTGGCCCAGGTCACCAATCTGTCCCGAACCCTGGCTTTATTGGCCGACCATGGCATCTGGCGGCTGGGGCTGGTTGGCGAGTCCGATACCAGCCTTTATCAGGCCAATCTCGATGGCCCCATGGCC